>NZ_JBRACL010000006.1:3905-6357 GCF_054906395.1 Anisomitus miae (SeqCode) | reverse complement strand
GAAGATAGGCTTGCTCCCATCATCTTTCTTGTACTCCGAATTCAAAATTCCACATAAATCATCCCAAACACGTTTTATAGATGGGTTACCCACAATAACACCTTTCTGCACTCCCCAGCTCTCATCATCTTCGGCCCATCCTACAATTTCGTACTCCAACCTATTATCCTGGGTATCTATACCACAAGTTAATACCTTAACCTCATTCGGTATTTTAGTATAATTCTCCCTTAGTTCATACAATTTCTGAGGATTCCCCACATCCCCCTTAATCTCAAAAGGGAGACCCAAAACGGTATTGTAAAATACCTGTAGCTGCGAATCACCAGCTATCTTGGACCTTTTAAAATCATCGACAATATTACGCCAATACACCCAAGGCGACGCAAAAGCATTTAAATTGTAGCTCTTAATTTCAGATTCAGGATTTTTGTGGTGCCATCTACCTCTAACGCTGTTCTTCTTCCACTCAAATTCATTCGCATAGCTACCGCAATGCCTGCAGTACATATCTGATGTTTCTAAATCTAAATACTCAAAAGATAACTCTTGATACAGACCACAACTAGGGCAAGGTAACTCCCATACTGCACAGCTACCCTTGCAATAACACTCATCAATCTTACTCGCATTCTTGAGTGTTGGCGTTGACACTTTAATAATCTTGCGATCAAAAAAAGTAGTAGTACGCTTCTCGACTATGGTTACGGGATCGCCCTCTTTGCCAGCAGACATAGGATAACGATCAATCTCATCACATAATAATATTTTAATAGGTCTCGAAGCTAATGACGATGGAGCATTAGCACCAACTATGGTTATATGCCCTCCGTCAAAGTTCTTATGTAATTTTGTATTGCTTGTATTTCTACTTTTAGTTTCAAAAACTCTATTTTTTAATACATCAGTGTCTCGTATCATAGTAGCAAGCCTATCTTCCGAAAACGCGTTAGCTATTTCCTCAGTTGGCAAAACTACCATAATTGGAGCAGGGTCTTGGTGTATACAATACCCTATTAAATTTAAAATAAGTTCCGTTTTGCCTACCTGAGCCGATGCCATTATCACAACTTCCTCAGTTTTCTTGTCACTAATTACCTCCATAGGCTCTCTCATATAAGGTGTCCTGCTTGTATTCCAGCGACCAATTTCAGAGGATGATTCCGGCGATAAATTTCTGTATTTATCCGCCCAATCAACCAAATTTAGATCAGATATCTCAAATACTCGCAGCGAGGTCAAATACCACTGTGACAATCTAGTCATCAAAATTACCCTTTGATATATTATTCAATACAGAGTTTATCAAACTATGTATTTTAGATTTAACATCCCTTCGCAACCCATCCGATAACGTAGCACCTAACTCCATTACAATTTTATTCTCTAAGTTAAGACAAGCACGCTTAAAGGCCAAGAACCCATCAGTTAAATTCCTAACAACCTCATCTTTAGCTAAATACTCCTGTTTCTCAATTTTAAGCTTTAAATCATGGAGTTCCGATTGTGCTTTTTTCAAATCAATCTCATATTTTAACTTCTGCTCAGGCAATGATAAATTATCAAGGTCTGTGTTAGCAACGTCAGGCGAACCTATCAACCCACGCCACTTAAGTACAGCCTTTAAATCATAGTAAATCCCATCTTTAGGACAACCTTTATTAACCCACCTAGTGATAGTTCTTTCATCGACTTCCAAAAATTCTGCTAACTCCCCTTTTCTCATCTTTATCAAAACCAATCACCCTCCTAAACTCAAAGGTAAAAAACCCAATACTACGGACACGGACACAGTTTTTTTTAATCAAAACTAGGCTTTTTTCGGGGTCGTGGCACCGCAAGCCGCTAAAATAGCGGGAAGAACCTAAAAATAAAAAAGAAGAGCTCTTAAACACACCTCTTATCTTTTTAAGTAATCCCAGCATGTACAGACATTAGCCGATACGCTATATCTACGCCACCCATTAGCCAAAATATCACATGCTAATTATTACATAGATCAAATACGGTAGTGTACGGAAATTTTCGGAAATTTTCGGAAATGAAAAATCAGCATGACATCCCAAAATTTTTAAAAAAGACATTAACTAAGAGTCACAACGTATTTATATATCTATCAATATACCATTTAGCCTTCTGCAGATCTTCTATTTCATCTGCTCCTTCTTTTTTTCCAGCCCTGCTAATATATTTTATAGCATTACCCAAATGATACCCAAATCCCTTAGCCTCGATATAATTTATAGTTTCTATCCCACCATCTGTATAATGAGATGGATGATTTATTTTATTATAGTTTACACTCATGTCTTTACTCCTTCTCATATATAAATTATATACCTCACGTCCATGCTACGTGTGTAAAACTATTTTGTGGTAAGTCTACCCATTATATAAATAAAATACCCTCTCAAATCGCCTCTAAATGCAAAATAGCACTATTGTGTATATT
>NZ_JBRACL010000006.1:1185-3602 GCF_054906395.1 Anisomitus miae (SeqCode) | reverse complement strand
TCATAGATTAATTTATCAATTCTTTTTGCTATGTCATTAACTCTATCATTTTTATTGTTAATGATATTTGATTTGATTTCGTTCTCAAAATTTTTTCTTATCATATCCATTTAATATTTCCCCTTTTTTTGTCCTACTTATTGTACTACTTATTGTCCTACTTAATGTACTACCTATTGTCCTACCATATGGTAGTACATTTTTTCTAACTCTAATTCTAGACAAAATAAAAAGCACTACTTATCATAGTGCTTTAATCTATTTAATATCTCATACAAATCTTTCTGATTTAAAATGTCTCCACCACTCAAAATTTTTAACTTCTTAGCTACCTCAATATCAATTTCTTGCTGAGAATCCAATTTAACAAAGCTCTCTCTTAAAAATGGAGGTCTAAAACTCTCAAGCCTATAATTACTTTTATAAGCTAGCTTATGTTCTTTGCCTGCCAACGATGATACGATTAAGACCTTAATCTTGTCACTGTCAACATAAACTATTAAATAAGGTCTTAATTTAGATTCATCTGTACCACTCTTGTATTTAATTTTTGCCAAAACACCCTGTCCAACTTTCAAAATATAACCAACTCTCCATCTTCATCTAAATAAACAGTATAACTACTATCTTTCGCCTCTTCCGACTTTGAAAAATCATATAGCTCATCAAATATTTTAAAATATCTTCCACCTAATTCATACTCATTGTAAATATCTAAATTCTTAGGATTGTAATAAAATGTTATACCATTAATTATCTCAAATTCATCATCTATATTTCTATTCTTATAGCTTTCCACCATAGACCTTATAATTTCTAGTTCCTTTTCTATATCTTCATATTTCACTACGCAATTCTTTTCTGATTGCTTATACGAATTTCTCCAAAAATCAAATTCATGATTTAAATCCGATAATTCTCTTGCCTGCAATTTGTCGAATATACCTAGTGTTATACTAAGAACTTCTAACTCTGATTCAGTAAAATCATATACGAATGCCTCACTTCTTTCTTTAAAATCTTTATATCTATCTCTATAATCGCTAAGTATTGGATATATTACACACCCATCTTTGTATGCTAATAAATGTTCTTCGAACAAAGGTTTGTTGTTTAATGCCATATTTATCAAATTAGCAAATGTTAGTAATTTTTGCAGTTTCATATTTCCATCATAACTATTGTTTAAACCTGTAGCTTCTTTCATAAAATATTTCGCATAATCATCTACATTTCTCATTCGATAACAAACCTCCTTACTATCATATTTTTTTCAAATACATAACAATTGTATACATATAAATTTTATTACTATCTACTATCGTTTATTGCGTGTCTCATCGTAATTTATAATACATAAATTTAATCATAAAAATATTATTTTGACTACTACTTTTATTTAAATTTTGTTCATCTTGTACTACAAGGGGACATTTATTTCTGTACTACTTATTGTACTACCTAATGTACTACCTATTGTCCTACTATATCGTAGGACAAATTTTACTATAGAAATTATTTTTTTAATTTTAAAAATTTTTTCGAGAGGGGAGAGAAATTATTTTTACAAATCTATGAACAAAAACTAAATCAATCTAATCAATATATACCTGCATATTAATAATATAACTATCAATCATATTTATAACTAATAACTAAACTTGACATATTGTAAGATTATGTTAAATTACCTATCACATCTCAAACCTCCATTCTAAAAAGGTTCTCTATCTATCTAATACTTAAATTAAACATGGACTCATTATGTAAAATCAATCACAAAAAAATAAAAATGACCTTAGTTTTTCACCTAAAATCACCATAATTTTAAATTATTTATTGAATTCTTTATCGTCTCAGAATTTATTCCAATATACCTAAATGTTATATCTGGGTGCGAGTGATTAAATATCTTTTGCAGTATTACAACATCTTTATTTGTCTTATAATGAAAATATCCAAATGTCTTACGCAAACTATGTGGCGATAATCTTAACCCAAACTTATCTCCACAGCTTTTAATTATCTGGAATGCTCTCGCTCTAGTTATAGGATTATCTCCATTATCTCTGTATGATATTATGTATTCTCTGTCGTCTCTATTTTTTACAAATCTAACTAACATCATCTTAAGGTTAGGGTTTATATTTAACACCTTTCGTTTCTTAGTCTTTTTTTCAATTAAAATAAATTCACTTCTATTTTTCACATCTCTTACTCTTAGGTTTAGTATATCTGTTATTCTCAGCCCCGAATATACACCTAACGCAAATAGTATATAATCTCTCTCATTGTTATGTTTTAAATATTTAGCTATATCCTTAATCAATTCCTTATCCTTTATCGGTTCTGTGTAGTTCACCTTCTTCTCCTAACACATCTATCCCTCCTAGCCCTAACTCCCTGCTCCTCATGTT
>NZ_JBRACL010000006.1:0-1072 GCF_054906395.1 Anisomitus miae (SeqCode) | reverse complement strand
TAGTGGATTGGCTTTAATCCAGTTTTTCTCATCTTTTATATCGTCTTCTTTTTCAAGCTCGCAAATCAAGGAAAAATATTCGTCATTATGTATTGAACCAGATAATAGCATACCAGAGTATTCATACTCCTTGTGACATGGAGAATATAAATCAAATCCAGCAGTAGTTATTATAAGTGTTAATGGTTCAGTTCTTGCAATCATACCACCCTCTAAGACATTTAATATCTCATCTGTTTTATGGCAATGATACTCATCAATTATCGCAAGGCTAACATCCTTACCATCTCCAGTGTTTATAGCTCCAAGGGATAAAGGCTCAACAATAGATCCTGTTTTTTTGTTAGTAAGTTTATCTCTAATAGCATAGTAAGATCCATCTAAATATTTATTTGTCTTAATAAGTCTAGAAACTTCACGAAAGCATATTTCAGACTGTGATAATCCCCAACCTGTTATATATATCTCTTGTTGTTCCTTAACTACAAACAAAAAATAGCTTGCTATTATAGATATTAATTGTGTCTTACCATTTTTACGCCCTAATTGTATATAAGCCTTTTTGTACTTTCTATAGTTTGTAATTTTATCTTTAATGCACAATATATTAACTATAATAAATAACTGAAAATCCGTAAGTTCTATATTTTGTCCCTTAAGTACACCTTTAGAATATGTAAAATAACTTGCCCATAAATTAATGAGTCTTAACTCTTCTATATCTAAATAATAATTGCTATCCTCTCTTATGTCACTAAAGAATCTGGAACAGGCTTGTTTATGTTTTTTACAAGCGTTAATTTTACCGTTGAGTATCTTATTACAATACTTGATAACTCTATTTTTAAGTTCTGTGCTTGTCATAACTTAAATGCCCCATTGAAATTATGTATTTCGCTTTCTTTCTCATTGCTATGTACTGTTAATCTTAATCTTGATAATGGACTTAGACCAAATTCTTTTGATAGCTTGTTTAAAATCTCAAAATACTTATTCTTAATCTTTAATTTAGGATTTTCTACAACATTAGTAAATCCTTCTCTATTAGTGTATTCAATGGTTTCTCCTTCTT
>NZ_JBRACL010000005.1:0-157790 GCF_054906395.1 Anisomitus miae (SeqCode) | reverse complement strand
TTTCAGGTTTTCTTCCCTATTATTAAAGAATTTTATCACTGCCTCATACCCCATAATGTCTGTGCCACTCAATATATTATCATGTAATTTCTTAGATTCAAGGTAATTATAGAATCAGTAGCATAACACCAGCTACTATACAGGATTTTTTAAACGATAGATATTCCGCTGGTATAGGTAGAGCTGCCTTAGGTCGAGTGTTTGCATTACTAAGCTCTGCTTTTAAGTATGCAGTCCTGCCCTGCGAGTTTATAAAATCAGATCCTACTCTACATACTAAGATGCCTAAATTTGCTAAGTACGATAGGCAAACAAAGCCTGTATTATCACAAGCAGACATTAAACGGATTATTAATAGATTTCCCTATGGAGATACATACCACATACCCATTATGCTTGGCTACCATACAGGTCTACGGATAGGCGAGGTTATGGGCTTGACTTGGGATAATGTGGATTTGGATAATGGTACTTTGTCCGTTACAAAAATACTTACACGCAAACCCCCACTATGGTATTTAACCCCACCTAAAACTAATGCATCCATACGTACTATCCGTATAGGTAAAACCTTAATCGATCTATTAAGACGCCACAAAACAGACCAGAAGAAAAATAAATTATATTACGGTAGTTATTATACAAACCAATACCTAAATGATGATAAATCAATTATATCAACGGCAGCGAAATTAGATAAACCTTTAGTCGATTTAGTATGTACTAAAGTTAGCGGAGAGTTTTTAAAATCGCAGTCTTTCAAATATGCATCCCATGTAATAACCCACTCACTTGGGATTGACTTTTGTTTTCATTCTCTAAGGCACACACACGCAACGCTGCTAATCGAAAATGGAGCTAATATTAAGGACGTACAACATAGGTTAGGTCATGCCAACATACGAGTAACTCTAGACACATACACACATGTAACACCTAAGATGTCAGACCGCACAGTTGAGATTTTTGAGAACTTGTCTACCGTTTAGAATTTTGGTAGGCAAAAGGTAAGCATTTAGAAAATAAGATAGGTTTCAACGATATGTAAATAGCTATTTGTAATGGGTTTTATAAATATTTCCTCATTACCGCTCCAAAAACTTCTTATGTCATAGAAATTTTTACACATATATCCTGTAAGTTGCCTTGCTACTTTTTGATCTTTAGGAAGCTTCTTAGTTTCTGGCTTTAAATCAAAAGCATCATAAGCCTTTTTATGCTGTTCGTTCAAAACAACTCCATCCTTTACGTAAATATCAAACCCTTGTTCTTCTCCTCTAGTAACCTCAATATAATTTCTTATCTTTCTCTTAATACACACATCCGTTACTATTCCATGACCAGTTTCAGGATCAATTCGTGGCATATTACCTGCATCAGGATCACCATTTGGATTTCCATTTTCAACATCAAATAATATTACAAATTCATATCTTTTATCTAATGACATAATTAATTATCCCCCTTATTTTCCTTTTTAGTAAATATATCTTCCCTTTGGTGATAATAGCCTAACATAAACATACCTTGATCATCATGTGATAGAATTGAAGGAAATTCTTCAACTTTTAATAATATTTGAACTATAATCTTATCATAATAGTTAAAATTAGTATTGTTTGTTTTATTAATCTTACTTATATGATGCTGAGATAAATTTAACAAAATAGGAAATATACTTCTTGGTGTAGACGAAGCTACAGATAAATATTTTTCACGTATCCCACTATTACTACTACTTGAATCGCTTTGTATTTTCTCGAGTATTGCAAACACTCTTCCTAAGTTATATCCTGTATTGGTTGAATTCAAATTGAGTGCCACCGTTACTTCCTCCTCTTTATCTTTTAATCCTTGTAAACGATAATATCTCTTTAAATATCCCTTTATAAAAGAAACCCTTGTGTGATTTAAAGTTAATTTATCACCTGATTCTGATCTAATCCTGATTAACACGCTATTGTATATTGACATTGGATAACTTTCTCCCGTTAAAATGCTCTTAAAAAGACTATTAATTAAAGTATTAGGTACATTTTCAACTTTTCCACTAACGGTTATAGTTTTCAATATGTATGAAATTTTAACTCCAACTTCCTCAACTTTCGACTTATCATCTCTTGATTTTCTAACCAATTTTGTATCCTCAAAATGTCTATTAGATAGTTTCACAAATTCTCTAAGGGAATTTTTAAACCAAAACCTTATAAATATTCTTGAATTGCTTGGTGAAAGTCCTAAAATATGCATGTTAACAGAATTATCCTTTATGTCATCAACGTTGACAACCACCCCATTTCCAATAAGCTTTATGATATCTCTTATTTCATTTGTTCCTCTTTGATTGTAGTCTATATGAGAGTAAGATTGATTTTCATCATACATTTCAGGACTATCGCCTTTCATAAAGGCTCCTATCACATCATCCTCAATACCACCTACTTTGTCACTCCAAAAAACAACAGTATTACCACTTAAATACATAGAATTTCTTTCACTTTTTAAAAGTGTATTTAACGCAGATGTATACTTAAACATAGAATTTTCTGAGGTATTAGCATTGTACCCCTGCTCCTTACCGTATGATTCAAATGCATCTCCATTAAAACTAACAATACATGCTCCCAAAGTCTAGCATCTTGCGACTCCATTTATTTTTTGGTGAAGTCTAGAAATAGGTACATCTGAATCACCACTTATTAAACAAGTTCCTTTAACAATATCGGAATCTACAGTTATATAATCTTTATATAACTGAATCCTATTTTTTAGATCCGAATAGTTATGTACATACTCTCTCTCATTTTCTAAATTAAAAACTATACGTCCACCTTCTAAACATTTAGCTTCCATTTCCAAGACAATTTTCAGGTTTTCTTCCCTATTATTAAAGAATTTTATCACTGCCTCATACCCCATAATGTCTGTGCCACTCAATATATTATCATGTAATTTCTTAGATTCAACGAAGTTTCTTTCATAGTTTTTTAATTCTTTAGATTTATCATCAATCTGATAACCTAAGAAATATTTCGACGTATCACAAAGCAAATATGGGAAAATACCCACGCTTCTTCCCATCTGTACTGGTACTTCCATATTAACTCCCCTTCTTTTCTCCCTTAAATCAACAATTTGTTTTATCAATCCATCTTCATTAATAGTGAATTTAAAGGATACGCTTTCAAAACTATAACCAAATCTAGCAACTTCAAACTTCTTAGAATTAATCATCATATCATAACAATTCGATAGCTCTTTTAAAATCATCTATTAACACTCCTTTGAAGGTCTCTTGGAATATTTATTTTCCCATTTACCATTTCAGCTCTAAAGAATTTAGGATTATAATTTATGACTTTTTTATATGAACTATCATCTTTTACAAAATCTATATCGTACAACATCCATCCTAAATCTTTACTCTCATTTAGTGGTATGAATTCCTCATCTTCTAAAAGTTCAAAATTACATGAAAATTCTCTACATCCTAAATACGGCTGAGTAAGGCATTCTCCATTTCTCGCTCTCCTTAAAAATATATTGTAATGTTTTTTTTCATCATCACTTTCTCCTGCATATTTAGTCATTTCAAAATGTGCTTTTATAACATATTCAACATCCACAAGGATCATTGAATTTCTTTGTTGTCTATCTTCATTCACATTATAAGAGCTAATTCTCCTATTTTTTATTAAATCTTTTATTGATTTGTCAGATATAACACTCTTTACTTCATTCCTTAAAATTGTCTGAAATCTAATTGGTTTGATCACATAAATTTCATCTACAAGCCATCTTATTGCAGGCTTCCAATGTATCGATTCAACTATACTCCTAGCAGATGAAGGAGTAATAACATCATAACTAACCCTCTCTACCTTCATTTCTGGTCTAGTAAAACATGCATAATTACCCCAAACTCTTAAAGTTATTCCCATACAATACCTCCTATTTATATTACATAGTCATGATCAGAAATCTTATCTTTATCAAATCCTAAATTTAAATCATACATGTCTAAATTGTTTAAAATATATATTCCATCAAACAACTCACACAAATCACCAAATTTAACCAACTCTTCAACTACATGTTCGGGTATATTAATTGAAAATCCGTTTAACTTCCTCAAAATAAACTTTATTCCAAATTGTGAATTCTTGAGAGTATCTACAAGCAATTCACCTCCACCATGAGGAATAATAATTTGGATTCCTTCGTTATCGATAAACTTAAAATCTTTAGAAATAGATTCAAATTTATATTCCATATACTTAACACCTAAATCGTTTATGTTGTCGAGTATTTTATGCTTATCTAACCTGTCCTCAGTATTGAAAAATAACTCAGAAAAATATTTAGATATGGCCTCCAAAGATAATACATCTCCTACTTTGTTTATCACATATAGACTTGTTTTTTGCAGTAAGACTTAAATATCCACCTCCCATGTGGCAATCATCTTCTGTCTCAAAAACATATACAGTAGAATTTTCTCTCCTTCCTTCTCTATTGCATCTACCAGCGGCCTGTACTATAGAATCTATCCCAGAAATGCACCTAAATACCACAGGAAAATCAATATCAACACCAGCTTCAATTAATTGTGTTGAAACAACTCTACATTCTTCTCCATTTTTAAGTCTGTCTTTTACCTCAGATATTATCTTTTTTCTATGATTTGGATACATATTTGTAGAAAGGTGAAAGCACCCATCACTTTTTCTTAGATTCCTAAAAATTTCTTTTGCATAATCCTTAGTATTAACAATTATTAATGCTTGATTGTACTCACTTAATTTTTCACAAATATCTTTTACTGTTTGCCTACCTATAAATTTTCCTTCAACACGCTTCAAAGATTCAGAAAGTCTTTTAGTGTCATCCACTATCTCCGTTATTTTAAATTCCTCACTTATCAATCCATTTTTTTGAAACTCTGGTTGAGTAGCTGTAGCAAATAAGAACTGTACAATTATAATTTTTAACAAGCTCCTCAAGAGCCCTCATGCAAAGGTCTTAAATATTCATTTGGAATAACCTGTGCCTCATCTAAAATAATTATACTGTTACAAATATTATGTAATTTTCTCACTGAAGACGTTTTATTTGAATACATGCTCTCAAACAATTGAACATTAGTTGTAACTATTAATGGCATGTCCCAATTCTCAGTAGCAAGCTTATACCTAAGATTCTTTTCATCAGACTCATGATTGACTAAATCATTACTTTCACTCACACCCAATTCATTTGATAAATTAAAATTACAGTGATGCTCCAATACGTTATCTTCACCAAAAATACTCGAATACACCTGTGCATTTTGTTCTATTATAGAAGTAAAAGGTAACGAATAAATTATCCTATCGTGTCCATTCCTTTTACCATGGTTTAATGCAAAAGCTAGAGACGAAAGAGTCTTACCTCCACCAGTGGGTACACACAGGGAATAAAACCCTGGAACACCACTTGACTTTTCAACACAATTTTCAAAGATATTATTTCGAATTCGGTTAACTTTATTATCCTGAGATGATTCTCTCCTTTTTCTCATGTAATCATTAAATACATCCAACATCTCACTTAAATTTAATGCTTTTTTAGTATGTACAATAGAGTTCTTACCCTCACAAAACATTTGTGCATCCAACCTATCAGCATCAACAAGAGATGAAAATAAAAACCTTATTAACATCTGCATAGAAAAATTATTATTCTTGGGAAAAATATCTCTCATGAAACTCTCAGTCTTGGAATCGAATTCAATCCCCTTTAATTCATCGACTTTTACTTCACTTTCCCAATCTGAGAAGTCGCATATATTACCTCTATTATTTAATCTAGAAATTAATGTTCCTCTCATCTCTACTCTCGTTCCATAATCCAAAAGCCCACAGTGGTGACACGCAATAGCGTATTTTAAAATTTTATACACTATGAATTCAATCTTCCCACTACTCTTAAATTCATCTTCAATATCTTCACAAACTAAGGTCCCTGCTGTAGAATGATCAACTCTTATATTTTCTCCTCTTATTCTCCTTTGAAATCCATCCGAATACTTTCCTAAATCATGGAGGATTCCTAAGACCTTGCCTACATTTTTTAAAAAGAATTTGCTCACAAACTTCTCTGTAATGTTAGAAACCCCACATATATGATCAATTAATTTTTGATACAAAACTTCTCCACTATCAAATTCAACCCTTCTTGCAAATTTTTCTTTAAGACTCAAATCTACCACCTCTAAATAAAGATTCAAATGCCCCATAAAATTCAATATTTCATAATTGAATTGCTATATTTTTTCTAAAACATCTAACAATTCAGAAAATCTATTCATAACATTTTGCATAGGAATCTTGGTAGTCATATCTACGTTCGCTCTCTTTAATATATCTATAGGATAATCTGATCCTCCCATTTTAAGAAAATTATTTACATAATTATCAACTTCTATTTTCCCATGTTTTAATATGTTTTGAGAGAAAGCAAAACTAGCAGCATATCCAGTTGCATATTGATAAACATAAAATGATGAATAGAAATGTGGTATACGACTCCATTCATACACTATATAATCATCAATAATCAAATCCTCTCCATAGTATTTACTATTTAGATCTTTCCATATCGAACAAAAGTCATCACTCGTAAGTGGTTTCCCCTGCTCCATCATTTCATGGGTTATAAGCTCAAACTCAGCAAAAAGCATTTGCCTAAATACAGTTGTCCTTATATTTTCGATCTCCTTGTTTATAAAATACATCCTTTCACTTCCGTTTGAGTTATCTTGCATGTATTTATTTAATAAATGCTCATTACAAGTGGATGCAATCTCTGCTAAGAATATTGGATATCTGTAATTAAAAAAGTTTTGATTATTTTTTGAATAATATGAATGTATGGAATGCCCCATCTCATGTACAAGAGTAGATACATCATTGAAGGAATTTGAATAATTCAAAAGTATATACGGATCAGTATCATAGCTTCCAGAAGAATAAGCACCGCTTCTCTTACCCTTATTTATGTAAACGTCTATCCACCTATTATCAATTGCCTCTTTAAAAATATCTAAATATTCCTCTCCTAGCGGCTTCAATGCAGAAAAAGATATTTCAATAGCCTTCTCATATGGAATATCCTTAACTGGATTATCAAATAAAGGAGTATAAAGATCATAGCTCATAAGCTTATCAACTTTTAACATTTTCTTTTTAAGACTTATATATCTATGAATCTTATCAAAGTTATCATGCATGACCTCAATTGCGTTTGTATAAACAGATTTATTTATATTGTTCCCAAATAAATTCTCCTCAATAGCAGAATTAAACTTCTTGACTCTAGCATATAGGACATCATTTGTAATAGATGTAGACAAACATGTTGCTAATGTGTTTTTGTAATCCCTATAAGATGAAAGCAAACTTTCATAAGCATTTCTTCTTACTTCCCTATCGTTAGATGATAAAAATACTCCATAATTCCCCTCATTCAACTGTACTTCTTCGTTATTTTCATTTAATATTTTAGGAAACTTCAAATCCACATCCTTAAAAGTTGACGAAATATTATAAGGAGCACTTATAGACGAACCAAACATATTTAAAATCATTTCTGATTCCTCGGATAAAATATGCTCCTTACTTCTTATTAATCCTTGTATTTTAAATCTAATATCTGTAAGTTCTTCATCATCAACAAGGCATTTTAAAAACTCTTTATCTTTACTAAGTAACTCCGTATCCACAAAACTAGTATCCGCTGAAAATTGGTAATAAAATTGCTCAACTCTAGATTGCACACCCTGATAAAGAGTAACCGAACCATCTTGATCTTTCTTCATATGAGCATAATTTGCAAGCTTCATAATCGTCCTCATAGAAATTTCAAGATCTTTAAATAAGCTAATCACTGTAGATTTATCATTTAATTTCCCTCTATATTCAATTATTTTTGAAGAAAGAGATTTTACTCTGTCAAAGTCTTTCTCAAATTCTTCCATATTGTTATAAATTTTTTCAAGATCCCAGGTATATTTCTTCTCAATATCATTTCTGTTTTCAAAATACTTTATATTCATAAAAACCTCTCCTTAATTAACCTTAATACTCTTTAAAATAAAGTTTATTGAACTTAAATATCTTAAATTTATGCTAAAATTTCAATAATACATTTTCTAAAAACCATATAAACTTCAGCACTGAATCCAAAAATATCTTTATTTAAATTTACAACTACTATTTTTAAAAATCAACTATAAATCACTATTTTAGTATTTTTTCATAATATGAATTTAATTCACTTATCTCATATTAATTTTTACATTTATAGATTTAGTTAAAAAATACTTTGTTAAATTACCAAGACCTTTACAATGTACAATTTTCCTAATTATAATCTAATTTTTCTATATTAAACTTACACTCTAAAAGTAAACAGCTAAAACAAAATATAAATTGTAAAAATACTAAAATAAATAGTAATTCATCTATTATTTACAATACGGATATATATACATCTAGAAAATTGTAATTTTCTTCAGGGTATAACAGTTTTAACAAAATTGTATCGGAATAATTTAAAAATTAAAGAGGGCATTTATAAATCCAATCACTAGGATCGCACTTATAAATACCCTCTTAAAAATTTTATATTTTACTCGAATTTCTCTCTAAAATCTCTGACTTAATATTCATTCTATTTATAAAATTCCCATTCAATATATTATTCAAAATAACGTAAGCCTTAACTCCAAGCTCACTTTTATCGTAACTAACTGTAGAAATTGATGGTAAAGAACAATATGAGACGAAATTATTATCAAATCCTACAATGGATATGTCCTGAGGGATCTTGTACCCGTTATTCATCAAAACATTTAAAACCTTGTATGCTGTAAGGTCATTATCAGCACAAATAGCTGTAGGCTTCCTAGATTTAACAAATTTCAAAATATTCTCCTCATAATCACCATCATAAATATTTAAAATATTTTCTGGATTATAATTTATACCAAAAGAAGTAAGCGATGCAATATACCCAACAAGCTTATCTTGATAAAACACATCATTTCCCTTTATGTTAATAAATGATATATCTCTATGTCCACGATATACTAGATAGTTAACAACCTTTCTCATTCCCTCAATCATGTCTATACCAACATACCCCAAGTTATGTTTATCAATGCTTAAATAATTGTTCACTACAACAAGTGGATATGTCATTTTTGAAATTGATTTCCTTAAAGAATCAGAAATATTGCTAACAAGAAGCATTGCTCCAGATAAATTATTTACCTTAATAATAGCTTCTAGATTACTTCTTTTTGATACCTCCTTCAAAGACACAATCAAAATTTCATTTCCTTCACTCAAGGATTTATCATTAAACCCTTGTATTATATCATAGTTTAACGTCTTATCGTATTCATTAAAATTATTATCAATAATTATACCAAATTTTAAATTCGGTTTATTAAAAGTTATAGATTTTTTAATGTATCCCATTTCATTTGCAATCTCAATGACTCTTTCACGAGTTTTTTGGCTTATATCAGTAGCACCATTTAAAGCCTTAGAAACAGAACTAATTGAGATTCCTAATTTATTTGAAATATCCTTAATCGTCACCATATTCTCACTCCCTGTAAATCTAAATTTTTCAAATAATATTTACTATTTTTTTCGTAAAATAAATTAATTTCTTTATCAGTCTCCCTAAAATTAAATTTCTAAATCTCCTGAATAAAAATTCCACATGTTGACAATTTTTGAAAATTTTTTATATACTTAACTTAGTTCATACTTGATTCTATCTAAGTAAAAACACATTTTGAAAGGTGATAAATTTATGAAATACTGCATTTCGATGGATAAAGATTCTCAAACTTTTTGGGAGAAAAATAGGATAAATTCCTTCGATATCGAAGGAAAGGGAAAAGATAAATTATACGTTTTGGAAATGTTTTCATATCCATCTGGAAGTAATTTGCACGCAGGACATTGGTTCAACTTTGGACTTGTAGATTCTTATGCTAGATTTAAAAAGATGGATGGATATAATGTCTTTCAACCCATGGGATTTGATGCATTTGGTCTACCTGCAGAGAACTATGCTATAAAAACAGGTATACGCCCGAAAGAATCCACCATGAAAAACATTAACACTATGAGAGCTCAGCTCAAAAATATGGGAGCCATTTTTAATTTTGAAAATGAAATAATAACCTGCAATCCCGATTATTACAAGTGGACTCAATGGCTGTTTTTAAAGCTCTATGAAAACAACTTAGCCTATAGAAAAAATGCTCCCGTTAACTTTTGTCCTAGCTGTAATACGGTTCTAGCGAATGAACAGGTTATTGAAAATAAATGTGAACGCTGTTCAAGTGAAATAAAAAAAAGAAATTTAACACAATGGTTTTTCAAAATTACAAACTATGCAGATGAACTAATTGATAAATTGGACTCATTGGATTGGCCTGAAAAGACAAAATCTATGCAAAAAAACTGGATTGGCCGATCTTATGGCACCATAGTCAATTTTTCTATTGAAAATCACAAAGATACTTTCGATGTTTTCACTACAAGAGTTGATACTTTAATGGGAGTTTCTTATGTTGTACTTGCTCCTGAACATCCTTTAGTACTAAAAGTAACTTCAGAAGAAAATTTAAATAAGGTTCGTGATTACATAACTTTATCTTCCAGTAAAAGCGATATAGATAGAATGACCCTATCTAGGGATAAAACAGGAGAATTTACTGGATCCTATGCCATTCATCCAATTGATGGCAGAAGAATTCCTATATGGATTTCTGATTATGTTATAGCATCTTATGGGACAGGGGCAGTCATGGCTGTGCCCGCACACGATGAGAGAGATTTTGAATTTTCTCAAAAATTCAATCTACCTATGTATAAAGTTATTGAGTGTGAAAACAAAAATCATATTCCTATGACATCAGAAGGAGTTCTTGTAAATTCTGGTATGTTCAATGATCTTTCTTCCCAAAAAGCTAAGAAGGAAATCACAAATTACCTTGAATCTCAACACAAAGGTTATTCTAAAACTACGTTTAGACTTAGGGATTGGCTAATTTCAAGGCAAAGGTATTGGGGGGCACCTATTCCAATAATATACTGTAATAAATGTGGCATAGTTCCTGTACCATATGAATCTCTCCCAGTTGAGCTTCCGGAGAACGTGGATTTTAGTCCTAAAGGAAAATCCCCTTTAGAGGAATGTGAAATCTTTGTAAATACTAAGTGTCCAAAGTGCAAATCTAACGCTAAACGTGAAACAGATACTTTAGATACTTTTGTATGTTCCTCATGGTATTACTTGAGATATGTAGATCCAAAAAATAGTGAAGAGGCTTTTGACAAAGGTAAAATTGAGAAAATGCTTCCTGTTGATAAATACGTAGGGGGACCTGAACATGCTTGCATGCACCTTTTATATGCACGATTTATAACAAAAGCTCTTAGGGATATGGGATTTTTAAATTTCGATGAACCATTTAAATCTCTAACTCACCAAGGATTAATACTAGGTCCTGATGGTTTCAAAATGAGTAAATCTCGTGGAAATACAATATCACCTGATGAATACATAGAAAAATACGGATCTGATGTTTTTAGAACTTACTTAATGTTTGCATTCACATACACTGAGGGCGGAATATGGGACGATGCAGGAATAAGATCTATTCATAAATTTATACAAAGAAGTGAACGATTAATAAATAGAAGTTTATCTATACTTAAAGATAGTTCTTATAGATGTGTGGAAGATCAAATTAGTAAAACAGAGCTTTTATTTTCACTAAATAATGCTATAAAAATGATAAGATGCGATATTGAAATTCTTCAATTCAATACATGTATTGCTCATTTTATGAAATTAACTAATGATTTTTCAAAATATATAAACAATAATAAAATAGATAGAAACTTTTTATCTGATTTTTTACATGATTACATAAAGATATTTGCCCCATTTGCTCCACACTTTTGCGAATACTATTTTGGTATTTTACAAAACATATATAAAAGACCTAGAACTTCTGTATTTTTAGAAAGTTATCCAAAAATAAACAATCAATACTTAATTAGGAATGAAACTGAAATTGCAATACAAATAAATGGAAAGATAAAAACAAAAATAACTGTGCCTACTGATTCAAGTGATAATGTTGTTAAGAATATTTGTCTTTCAAATAATACAATCCTTGAAAATATCGGAAATAAGAAAATATTAAAAATCGTAATAGTAAAAAATAGACTAATTAATATTGTTGTAAAATAAACAAAAATAATATAGTATTATGGAATGGAGGTAAGTTAATATGAATTTTATTAATATGAGTAATGAAACTTTTCAAGAATTCAAGGAACTTCTTGCTAATAACGATATAGATCAAGATATAATTAGGATTAATTTATCAGGGATGGGATGTGCTGGCCCATCGTTTAATATCGTTTTAGACGAAAAAAAAGAAGATGATATAGCTTGCGAAATAAATAATTTAACATTTATTTTGAATAAGGATTTGTATGAACAATTCGGAGATTTTATAATCGAAGGGACTGCAGAAAATAACAAAGGTTTAGTTTTAAAACCCATAAATTCATCTAATAGTGGTGGATGTAGTGGTTGCAGTGGAGGATGTAGTTAAAAAACTGTAAAAGATGTTTAAATTTAAGATATCTTAATTTTAAACATCTTTTTGTGTATTTCAAATTTTTCTACGAAAGTAGGCATCAAATGGGAAAAATTAATATTGGTAAAATTAAAGACTTTTCTAACTTTAACAATTCAAATGAAGGGATAGTCCTTTACAAAAAAGACAAATTAAGCATGATATATCACGAATTCACTAAAAATGGAATTTCAGTCTGGTTCAATGTAATATCAACAAGGAACATAGTACATAAAACTCTAATTTCTATTGATAAAGAGGATAATATAATAAATTTTTCATGTTCATGTAACTATAGAAATATAAAGAACGATAATTGTAAGCACATTGTTTCATCTTATATTTTTTTCATAAATCAACTCAAAAATAATCTTAAAGCTAAGATTAGCTATAATTTCGACGCCCTTGATACAATGCATAATTTTAAGTTTGAAAATATATTATCAAATGCAGATAAGTACAGACTTCACTACTGTATAAATATAAATTCTACGAACGATATAAGATTAGATCTGGGAATTATTCTAAATAAAGTATACCCTATATCAAATATCCAAAAATTTCTAGAGTGTATATTGAAATCTGCTGATTACAATATAAACAAAAATATAAATCTAAGTTTTACTGAAGGTGACTTTGAGATTTCAGATAATTTGTTTATTAATATGATGTTAGATATTTACTCTTTATATGACTCAAATTGCATTTTAAACAGTGTGTTTTGTAATCAATACATCATTTTAAATGAAAGGCTTTTTCATAGCTTCATGAAAATAATAAATGAAAAAGAGTTTTCTATCAAATTTGATGATAAAAAATTTTATGAGAGGAAAAGAATAGACGAAGATTTAGATATATCTCCTATAATATCCTCAGATGACAATAACAATATAAATCTTCATTTAAACATTTCAAACATAATAAATCTTTTCGATGATTCTCCCTACTTCTACTTCGATGGGAATATCTACAATACATCTAAGAGATTTATACAAAATTACAACTGCCTAAAAAGTATCATAACAGACAACAATACTTCATATTTCACAATAGATGAAAATTCTAAAAATAAATTCTTAAATAACGTAATTCCTAAATTTTCAAGGTATTTTAAATTAAAAATAGATTACTTAAATAAAAATACATACGTTAAGTGTAATCCTAGATTTTATATAGATAGAACTTCAAATGATACTATAATAATTAAACCTGTATTTAACTATGGTGAGCTTAACATAAATCCTTTAGATACTTCCCAATTGAATACATCAATACTCAGAGATTATGAAAAAGAAAATAAAATACTTGTGATGCTTAATAATTTATGTGAATATCAAAATTCTATATATTATTTTATAAATTCTCCTAAAAAGATATCAGAATTTAAAAATCTAGGAATACATAATCTGAAAGAGTTAGGCGAGATTTATTACACCAAAAATTTTAAAGAATACAAACTTATTTCATCTTCATCTTACAAAACTTCATTTGATATAAGTGAAAATAATTTACTAAATATATCCTTTTCTTTCGATGGCATAACAAATGAAGAACTGTACGTAGCAATCAAAAATATACGTAAGGGTGAACAGTATTTAAAATTAAAAGACAAGGGAATTTTAAATTTAGACAACGCCTATCTAAATGAAATAAATAACATTTTGATTGATCTGGATATCAACGAAGAATATCTGAAAGGTGATTCACTAAAAGTTAGTAAATTACATGCATTTTATTTAAACGATATGTATTCTGAGAGTTTCAGATCCCTTGGGGAACTTAATAAAAATGCTAATTTCTTAAGTATTGTTTCAAAATTAACAAATGCAAAAAATATAGATGTGTCCCCACCTATGAATTTGGCCTTAAGTCTTAGAAATTATCAAATTGAAGGATTTAAATGGCTTAAGACCTTAAAAGAATATAATTTTTCTGGAATACTTGCAGATGAAATGGGACTCGGAAAAACTATTCAAACGATTGCATTCCTTCAAAAGGAATTTGAAAATAATTCCCTACAAAATTCAATTATTATTTGTCCAAAATCATTGATATACAATTGGTTCGACGAAATCAAAAAATTTGCTCCAGGTTTAAAAGTTCTAATATATAGTGGAAATAAAAGTTTAAGGCTTCAATTGATTGAAACCTTTCATATGTACGACATAATCCTTACTTCTTATGGAATAATTCAGAAAGATATTCTTCAACTCAAGGACAAGAAATTCAACATATGTATAATAGATGAAGCACAAAATATCAAAAACAAGATATCCAAAAATACACTATCTTTAAAAGAACTAAGAATTAACCATAAATTTGCTCTAACAGGTACGCCAATAGAAAATTCAATAGATGAATTATGGTCCATATTTGATTTTCTAATGCCCGGGTACTTATATTCCTATTCTAAATTTAAATCTATCTATAGTAAATGTGATAATATCAATAATTTAAACAAAAAAATTTCACCGTTCATATTAAGACGTCTTAAAAAAAATGTTTTGACAGAACTTCCTCCAAAAATCGAAACAAAAATAATGGTAGAATTAAACGAAGAACAGAAAAAACTATATTATTCATATGTCGAGAAGTTTAAAAACGATTTTGAAAAAAATACAGATGTGAACTTAAAATTCAAAATTCTAAGTGCATTGACAAGGCTTCGACAAATTTGTTGTGAACCTAAGATAATACTCAATGAATACAATCACGGAAGTGCAAAAATGGAAATCCTAATGGAAATTTTGGAAAATAACATAAAAAATAATAAAAAAGTCATAGTCTTCTCTAACTTTACAAGTGTACTGAATATAATAAAAACTCTATTAATAAAAAATAACATAAGATACACTTACTTAGATGGATCTACACCTGCTAAAGAACGCATAGACATTGTAAACAAATTCAACAAAGATGATTCAAATGTATTTTTAATTTCCCTAAAGGCAGGTGGTTTTGGATTAAATATAACCTCTGTTGAAATTGTCGTGCACTTTGACCCATGGTGGAATAATGCAGTTGAAAACCAGGCAACTGATAGAGCACATAGAATAGGACAAAAAAACGTTATTCAAGTTATAAAGCTTATAACAAAAGGAACAATTGAAGAAAAGATTTTCGATATACAGCATAAGAAAAATACTTTAATAAAGTCAATAATCAAAGACAACGAACTTGATTACAATTTAATATCAAAGATGTCTATAGATGAACTTAAAAGTTTATTCTCAATAGATACTTTGTAAAAATAGAGTAGCGAAATTTTTACGATACTCTATTTTTTTACAACAATTAACCTTTTGAATCTAGGTTTAATTTTACGTACCTCGATATAAACAACACTCCCCCTACAACGTTAAGAGCAATAATTAAACATTCTCCGGAATTTATTACCAAAAACATAGATATAATTACAATTAAAAAATCTAAAATCAATGCCAAGACCTTTAACAAAATATCACCTCATTTGTTATATAGTCTAAGTCTACTAGGCAATGATTAAACCTTGTAAATATTGTAATAGCTGCTATAAATTTATATAAATCCTATATTTCTCTTAACTCTGTTTAAAGTTTCATAAGAAACTTCCTTAGCTTTAGTAGCTCCTTCCATATATATTTTTCCCAAATAATCCTTATTTTTCAAATAGTATAATACGTTTTTCTGAATAGGTACTAGCATATCTATAAGCCTATCCATTACTTCTTTCTTTAAACTCCCATAACCTTTACCTAAAAATCTATTTTCAACAGATTCAAAAGTTTCTCCAGTTATAGACATCAATATATTTATCAAGTTTTTTATACCAGGTTGATCATCTGTATACAATATAGATCCAACAGAATCAGTAACACTTCTTGAGATCTTCTTCTTAATTAGATCTTCACCATCCATTATTCTTATGTACGCACTTTCATTTTCATCTGATTTGGACATCTTCTTCAATGGGTTTTGTAAACTCATTATTCTAGATGAAACACCACCTATATGCGAAGATGGAATTTTAAATGTCTCCCCATATAGAAAATTAAATCTCTCAGCAATGCTCTTGGCAAGCTCCAAATGCTGTTTCTGATCTGAACCAACCGGAACAATGTCTGTATCATATAATAATATATCAGAAGCCATCAAAATAGGATATGTAAAAAGTCCAACAGGTATTGACTCTCCTACATTTAAAGATTTTTCCTTGTACTGAGTCATCCGAGATAATTCTCCCATATATGTAAAACAATTTAAAATCCAACATAGTTCAGAATGATATGGCACATGAGATTGTATAAATAAAGTATTCTTATGTGGATTAATTCCACATGCCATATATATAGCTAGTACCTCTAAAATTTTTTCATTAAGCTTAATTGGATCTTGTCTGGTTGTTATAGCATGTAAATCCACTATACAAAAAAAACACTTATATTTATCTTGTAAATCTAGCCAACTCTTTATCGCTCCAAAATAATTGCCTATAGTTAAATCTCCAGATGGTTGAACGCCACTAAATATCGTTTTCATATTACTATTCACCAACCTCTTTTCATTAACATTAAAAAGAGACCTTAAAAGCCTAAGGTCTCTTTTTAATTATCTTCTTACTTCTCTTTTTTGATTTTTTCTAGCACGTCTACAATCAGGACATCTCACAGGATCATTTTCAAAACCTTTTTCTTTAAAGAATTCCTGTTCTCCAACAGTGAAAACAAAATCCTTTCCACAGTCTTTACAAGTAATATTCTTGTCATCCATACTAAACACTCCTCACGTTCATAGGAACTATTTGAAGGACATTATCTTCCCTTGTCAAATACTTACGAACGGAAGAAGCAGTGGCCTTTAAAACAAACATATTTCCTATATTAAATTACACTTGTAATTATATACTTAATTTATAAACAATTCAATATAAATCAACACAAAAATTTATTATTTTTATGAGTTAAACTATTGTTATAAAAATAATAAAAATGAACTTTAACAAAATCCTTAAATTCATTTTTCTTTGTTATCCCTGGATGATTGTTAATAAATTTTCTAGTTTCAGATAATAATAACCTCTATAAGACTTAGTAGAGGAAGGTGTATAAGTTGCAATCATTGAAGGAGAACAACAGTTCTAAATTGGATAATGAGATTGAAATATATAAAAAATTAACTGAAGAAGAAATCCTCAGACTAAAACAACTAAACGATTCACTTCAATATAAGCTGTCGATAACAAGTAATCTGCTTGATATAAATAAATACCTAAACATGGGTATCGGTAATGACAACATTTTCAACATAATAAATGACGTTGCCATTGCTATATTTGGTGTTAAATACTCAACAATAATTGTAAAAGAAAGTCAAGATACTTACTTAAATATTTCAAATGTTAATAGCAAAAATTATAAAAATTTCAACTTCATGTATAAATTCTTCGGAGAAGAGACTTTTCTGATCTCATGTAAAAATGAATTAAATATCGATTCAATAAAAGAGCCAGACTCAAAATCTCTAATCGGTTACCCCATATTTTGTGAAAAGAAGTTTGTAGGTTATATGATCCTTGAACACCCTTATGAAAACTTTTTTGATCATCATAAAGTGCATTTCTTAGGAGCTCTCGCAGACTTATTAGCTGTAACATATGAAAATTACAATCTCTACAAACAACTCGACCATAAATCTAAAAATGATCCAATATTAAATATTTTAACTCGAGTTGAATTTATGCAAAGACTAAATTCTATTTTAAAAATTAAGGGAGATAAGACCTTCGCAATAGTAATGATGGATGTCGATAATTTTAAATCTATAAATGATTCTCACGGTCATCTATTTGGAGATTCTGCTCTAATCCAAACCACTAATGTCATAAAAGAATTTGTAAGCGATAGAGATATGCTTGCGAGATATGGTGGAGAAGAATTTATAATGTATATAAATTCTTTTGAGAATCCAAAAGATCTGTTGATAAAAATTGAAAAAATTAGAAAAACAATCGAAACTAATACCATAGAACTAAACGGATCTAAATCCAGCGTTACTATGAGTTTTGGAATAGCTATATATCCATACGATGGAAAAACCTTAGATCAACTCCTAAATCACGCAGATAACATGCTATATAAAGCAAAAGATCAAGGCAAAAACAAAGTAGAATTTACTCCTTAAATATTATTGATGGTGCTTGCTTTTGTATGTATAATATAACTTGCAAACGAGTTTTAAGGAGTGATCAATTTGAACTTATTTGCAATATCAGATTTACACTTGTCCTTTAGTTCCAAAAAGCTAATGAATATTTTTGGAGATAAATGGAACAATCACTTTGATAAAGTCAAAAAGAATTGGATTGATTCAATATACGAAGATGATATTATACTGCATTGCGGCGATTTTTCATGGGCTATGAATTTAAATGAGGCTAAGGCAGATTTAGATTGGCTCGATTCACTCCCAGGAACGAAGATACTTATAAGGGGAAACCATGACTTTTGGTGGAGTGGAATAAATAAATTGAATTCCATATACAAGAACACTAAGTTCATTCAAAATAGCTATGTCCCTTTTAAAGATTACGCAATATGTGGGAGTAGAGGTATCAATCTGGATCTTTATGAAAATCAAGATAAATATCACCACTTAAAGATTTTAAATAGGGAAAGAGTTCGAATGGAGTTGTCTTTAAATTCTGCAATCAAAGATGGGTTTAAAAAATTCATCTATATGTTTCATTACCCTCCATTTACAATAAATGATAAGTGCAAAAACAAAAATATATTTTTAGATTTAATAGAGAAATATAATATCGAAAAGGTTTTATACGGTCACATTCATAGTAATTTTGAAGGTTTCTATAATAGGCGTTTAAATAATGCCGAATACTACTTAACATCATGTGATTATCTCAACTTTAAGCCATTAAAAATAATGTAGGTATTTATTTTTTGATAAATAATAGGTGATATAATTATGGCCATAAAACAATGGAAAACCTTTTTAATGCCATATCAACAAGCAGTAGATGAATTAAAGATAAAATTTAAAAGTATTCGAAAAGAATTTAAGTCTAGAAATGAGTACTCGCCTGTGGAGTTCGTAACTGGAAGAGTAAAGGAAGTATCAAGCATACTTGAGAAGATAAAAAAATTTAATGTGTCCATAGACAATATAGAAAATGAGCTCGAGGACATTGCAGGTATAAGAATAATGTGCCAGTTTGTTGATGATATTAAAAGGGTGGCTGACATAATCAGAAATCGAAAAGATTTGTCCATAATATATGAAAAAGATTACATAACAAATGTGAAAGATAGCGGATATAGAAGCTACCACATTATAATTAAATATCCTGTGAACTTATCTATAGGATATAAAGAAATCATTGCAGAAATACAAATTAGAACTTTGGGCATGAACTTTTGGGCAACTGCGGAACATTCCTTAAATTATAAGTACAAACAGTTAATTCCCTCAAATTTAAAAAGTAAACTTAAGGAAGCAGCAGACGCTGCATATCAATTAGATGAATTAATGATGCAAATAAAAGATGAAATAAAGGATGCTCAAAGATTGTTTGGAGTTAAGTCGCATATTGTTTCAAATATAAATGAGAGCCTCACTAGTTTGATATCTTTAGGTGGAGTTAAAGAATCCAGTAATTACCAACTCCAGTTAACTACTCTCATAGAGATTGGGGACATAAATCAACTCAATTATCTTCTATTATCAATTCAAAGAGATATTGATAAATACAAAAAATAAACTAAACTTTACTAATAAATTTAAATATTTGAAACTCTAGAACTTTTACAAAGATTTTATAAGGACGTGTGTCTATGGATAGTTTTTTTAATGAGATAAACAAAAGGAGAACATTTGCCATAATATCCCATCCAGATGCAGGTAAAACAACCTTAACTGAAAAACTCCTACTATACGGCGGTGCTATAAGGTTAGCAGGATCAGTTAAATCACGGAAAGCTTCCAAATATGCCACATCTGACTGGATGGATATAGAAAAGCAACGTGGTATATCTATAACAAGTTCAGTTTTACAGTTTCGGTACGATGGGTTTTGTGTAAACATTTTAGATACCCCTGGTCACGAAGATTTTTCAGAAGATACATATAGAACTTTAATTGCAGCTGACTCGGCTATAATGGTAATCGATGGTTCTAAAGGAATAGAGTTGCAAACAAGAAAACTATTTCAGGTTTGTGCTCTCAGAAATATCCCAATTTTTACTTTCATAAACAAGATTGATCGAGAAATCAAAGATCCGTTTGATTTAATAGAGGAAGTTGAAAAAGAACTTAGCATAAAATGTCATCCAATGAATTGGCCTATTGGTTGTGGACAAGATTTCAAAGGCATTTACCAAAGAAATGAAAACAAAATTTATACATTTCAATCTCAAAATCATGGACAAAACATACTGAAATGTGATGGTAATCTATATAATGATGAAAATATAAAAGGTATACTCGGAGAAGTTGCTCATAGTAACCTAGCCGATGAAATTGAACTTCTGAATCTTACAGAAAATCCTTTCGATCACGAAAAAATTCTAAATGGTGAATTAACCCCTGTTTTTTTTGGTTCCGCTATAACTAATTTTGGTGTTGAAATCTTTTTAAAAAATTTCTTAAAATATTCTTCAGAACCTCTTAAAAGGGAATCGACTATTGGAGATATCTCCCCTTATGAAGACTTTTTTTCAGCATTTGTTTTCAAAATACAAGCTAACATGAACCCAAAACATAGGGATAGGATTGCCTTTATGCGAGTATGTTCCGGAAAATTTGAAAAGGGTATGGAGGTAACTCATATTCAAAATAATAACAAAATTAAGCTCTCCCAACCCCAACAATTCTTTGCACAAGATAAAGCATTTATAGATGAAGCCTACGCTGGAGACATAGTAGGAGTGTTTGACCCTGGTATATTTTCGATTGGCGATACTTTGACAAACTCAACTAAGGATTTTAAATTTGACGGCATGCCATCTTTCGCTCCTGAATTATTTGCAAATGTTAAACCCACAAACTCTATGAAGAGAAAACAATTTATAAAAGGTATTACCCAGATAGCTCAGGAGGGTTCCATTCAAATATTTAGGGAATTTAATTTTGGAATGGAAGAGGTTATAGTTGGAGTTATAGGTAATCTTCAATTCGAAGTTCTCGAATACAGATTGAGAAACGAATATAACACAGAAATTAAAATAACCAAGCTCCCTTATAACTTAATTAGATGGATTGAAAAATGCGATATTAGTATTGAAAATTTAAACCTTACTAGCGATACAAAAAAGGCAATAGATTTAAAGAATAGAAATATTTTAATATTTCAAAACACTTGGGGAATTCAATGGGCAATTGATAAGAATCCTTCGATTATATTATCTGATATTGGAAAAGTATAAGAAAATATTTTCTGTTAACAATAAACAATGGTTTGATTTTGTTTTTTAAAAGGAGTTGTGTTTCATGAAAAAGTTTTACGGTCCTAAGATTCGTATCTCTAATAAAACAGCAAGTTCAATTAGAAAATTTAATAGATTAAACCATACCAATATACCAAGTCCAAAAACAAATCCAATCGTTGTAAATAATATTGCTACGAGCGAATTCGATTATACTAGTGAATACTAAATTTTAAAAGTACCATACTTCAAAAGATATGGTACTTTTTTCCTTATAAAACTATCTCTAATTGGTGGAAGATTCATAAATCATATTTATATGTGGTATTCCAATATCTAAATACTGATCTCCGAACTCAACAAATCCCAAACTTCTATAAAGGTTTAAAACATAAACCTGTGCTCTCAATTTAATTATTTTTTCATTCAATGTCTCCTCCACAAATTTTATACTATTCTGTAATAATTTTTTACAAAGCCCTCTTCCTCTATAAAGCTTATTTGAAACAACTCTACCAAATGATATTTCATCAAAGCTCATTCCCCTATCTAGTATCCTCAAATAGCACAATATCTTCCCATTCTCCTCTATAAAACTATGGTAACATCCATAATCCAAATAATCCAAATCTTTATAAAAACATTTTTGTTCAATCATAAAAACTTCAACTCGCAGTTTAATAATTTCATATAATTCTTCAACCGTAAGTTGATCAAACCTTTTAACTACCAATTCCATATGTAACCTCGAATTTAAAATTATAAAAAATGCCAAAAACCAAATAAGATAATATCATAAATTTATATAAAAATATATTACAAAAATAATTTTATTGGAGAATGTAATGAAAATACTACTAGTTGGTGGAGATGAGCGATTCCTCTCCCTAAAAGATATCCTTCATAAAAATGGGTTCACTTGTGAGAATATATTTTTAGATTTTCAAGATAAAATAGAAGATCTACAAGAAAGAATTTATAATTTTGACATAGTGATTTTACCAATTCCATTTGTTAGAAACGGTTTTTTGAATGCACCATTTATCAATGAAAAAATTCCCTATAGAAAATTAATACCTTTACTAAAACGATTTAATGGAAAAATATTCGGTGGATTCGACAATGTGTCTAAGGAATCTCTAAGAAAGGAAGCCATAAACTTTATAGACATATTGGAAGATGAAAAATTTACATTGGTAAATGCAATAATAACAGCAGAAGGAAGTATAGAAAAATTAATAAACCAAAGTAAACGTAGCTTATTTGAATCAAAAGTATGTATACTTGGATACGGTCGAGTTTCAAAAGCCCTATCAAGAAGGATGGATCCATTATGTGAGAAATTATTAGTATACAATAATCCATCTATAAACTTTGCATATACAAGAATTGATAATATAAAATCAAAAATGCTAAGTGATTTCAAGTATGATGCTAAAAACTTTGATATTATAATTAACACTATTCCTAGTCTAATAATAGATAGAGAGGTTTTAGATTCAATAAACAGCTCTACTCTAATTCTAGATTTAGCATCTATGCCTGGTGGGGTTGATTTTGAATATGCAAATTCTAAAAATATACAGACTATACATTACTTGGGTATACCAGCAAAAGTATCTAGTCTAAGTTCAGCAAATGCAATAATGGATTTTTTAAAAAATTTTTTACAATAATGAATACTTTATATATAAAATTCTCAAACTAATACTGAAGGAAGTGATTATTATGGATCCAAGAGATCTATGGGATATAGATAATATTTTCAGTTTAGTTGAGAATAACCATAACGAATTTGATAATTCACACTCCTATAGAGAATATGAAAACAGTATAAATGATTTTGCCAATTCTATCGACGAGAATTTTTTAATATAAAATAACTCAGAGGATTGATTAAAATAAGTCCTCTGAGAAATTACTCAAACAATATTCAAAATGTAAAAATTTTTCTTTCCCTTTTTTAAAATTGCCCTTCTATATTTGAAACATTCTAATGTTAAGGTAAAATTGACATCTTCTATCTTAATATCGTTTAAAGACACCCCTCCTTGAGAAATAAGTCTTCTGCCCTCAGATTTTGAAGGTAATATATTCTTCATAACCAACACATCTACAAGAGATCTCCCAATTTCACATTCTAAAACATAATAATTAGGAGCTCCATCTATACTACCACCAGTAGAAAATAATGCTTTCGAGGCTTCCATACATTTAACAGCATTATCCTCTCCATGTATAATTTTAGTAACTTCAAAAGCTAATATTTCTTTTGCTTTATTTATCTCCTCTCCACGTACCATACATAGTTTATCTATATCTTCAACAGGAATGAATGTAAGCATCTTTAAAGCATTTTCTACATCATCATCGTTTATATTTCTCCAATATTGGTAAAAATCATATACTGGAGTTTTATTTTCATCTAACCAAATAGCTCCATTTTCTGTTTTACCCATTTTTTTACCATCACTTGTCAATAGGAGATTACATGTCATAGCATAAACTTGTTTTCCACAATTTCTTCTTACCAAATCCATACCTGCAATCATATTAGACCACTGATCATCACCACCAAGTTGTAGAACACATCCATACTCCTTGTTTAATACTAAAAAATCATATGACTGCATTATCATGTAATTAAATTCAAGAAAGCTAAGTCCTTTTTCTAATCTTTGTTTAAAACACTCTGCCCTTAACATATTATTTACAGAGAAATTCACGCCTATATCTCTAATAAATTCAATGTAATTTAAATTTGAAAGCCACTGGGAATTATTAAGTATAATTGCTTTATTGTTTGAGAAATCTATAAATTTCTCTATTTGTCTCTTAATATTAACTATATTTCTATATATATCTGATTTATGTAACATTTTTCTCATATCCGTTTTACCGGTAGGATCACCTACCATTACTGTCCCACCGCCTATTAAGACAATAGGTTTATGACCATTCTTTTGCATATGTGACATAAGCATCAATGTTACGAAATGTCCAACTGTCAAACTATCCGCTGTTGGATCATACCCTATGTAGAAATTTACCTTTTCTTTATCAAGAATCTTTCTAATCTCATTTTCGTGAGTCATTTGCTTAATAAAACCACGATTTTTTAATTCTTCAAATAAATTCATCAGTGCCCCCATCATAATTTTTTTATAAATTATAACATAAGCAAACCTCCTTATAAAATATAATTTCGTTTCAATTTATATATGTAAAGTTATTAACATTATCAACATACAATTGTTAATAACTATAATATTTTTCTAAATTTCTATATTTTTTTCTATATATTTTCTTATTTAGTATAAATTTTATGGTAAATATTAAGACTTTTATTTTAATATAATAAAATTATATACATTAAAATACATAGATATTTTTTACTATATATTATATTTTTCCACATAAATTAATACTTTTCCACATAAATTTTGTGGAAAAGTATTAAAAATACCTATTATGTAGTTATATCAATAATAAATTTATCATTATTCCCAAATTTAATAAAATTTTTAACATGTCTAGTACCATTAACTTTTATTCCTGTATTCTCTCCTTTCCTGACTATTATCCTATATTCTGAACTTTCTCGCATATACGTAAAAGTATAACTACCGAAATCACTTATCACACATGGATCAATATAAAATCCATCATTATGTAAATTAAATCCTAAAATATATTGCATAACAACCCTATATAATACAGAAGATACATAATTGAAATCTTTATTGAATGTTTTAATCAACCTATTTTCCTTAAACTCAATATGAGAAGCTACTAAATACGGCTCTCTCCTATAAACGTTAGCACAATTTCTATCCACAGTTCTTAATATTGGATTCAAAAACTCTAAATACGAATATGCTCTAGTATTCATTTTAAGCTTAGCTAATGCCATGATAAATAAAATTAGAGATTTATTATCTTGAAAACAATATTCACTTCTATCTATCATATTATTTTTAGAAAATTCCCTTACAAATCCATACTCGTTATCAACCAAATATTTTTCAACAGAATTTATAATCTTTTCTTTGTGTACCAAATCATCCATACAAATTATGTAAAGTGCTTGATTTATTAAAATTATATCTGAACTACTCTTAGAATCCAAATTACATACATAAAATTCTCCATTGAAATACTTAGGTACTACATTTAGAATATCCTCTCTTACTTTTATAAAAATATCCTTGCTCTTACTATCGCCAAATTCATCAAAAATACTTAAAAAATCACTAATAACTCTATAAAATATAAATATTGTACCTATTTGATTGACATCTTTAGATAACTTAGGATTACCAATATTATCAAAATTTATTCCTCTTTTCAGTACACATAAACACTTCTCAAATATTGTAGAAAATCTAATCTCCGAATCATTATCACTCATAATCTTAATTTCAATATTAAAAATATCCTTATCTCCAGTAACTTTTATATAATCTAAAAATATAAATAAAATCCATAATCCATCATATAAGGAATCATTTATCGTATATATTTTTATTAAATTACTCCATGTATCTTTAAATTTCCCATCTAAATACATATTTGAAAATACTTTTATAATATTCTTTTTACTCTCTAATGGATTTGTATAATTATAAACTAAACATTTCTCCATTATATCAACGCAAGAATGAAGCTCTCCTACTTTAGAATTACTGAACAAAAACTTTTCATTACGATTCTGATGTAATATCCATCCATTCATAAAAATATCTAAATACGTATCCCTAGTCTTTATCTGGATTGTATTATATTTATTTAAACGATCTTGATTGTTATCAATATACATTTCAGAGAAATACTTTTTAGAGAATCGTTTAATCTCAGAATTTATACTTTCCAAACTACTATCATATCCAAGAACTATATAAATCTCCTTTGTACTATCTTTATCTAGAACTACCTTTCCGGAAACACACAAACAGGATTCAATGTTTACACCAGTTAAATTACTAAGATTACTCTTATGCATACCAACAGGATCGCAATAACCTTTATTTATTCCTAAAAACTCTCTTTTACTGCCTGTGAAAGATACATCCTCACATCCAAATAACTTTAAGTAAGATTTTATATTTTTAAACTTTTTTGAAAAAATATTTTCTCCGTATATGTACCCAAAATCATTATTTATACTTGTTTTTAATTTTTTAGAATAATCACCCATTGAACTTAACAAAATCGGTGCGAAATAACAAACATTTATATTTTTAGTTAAATTTGATAAATTTTTAAATTTTATTTTTACTACCTTATATTTTTTATCTTCTGGTACAAAACATTCAAAATCTGTTTCTATTTTATTAAAACTATTCTTTACTTTAGTAGAAAAACAAGAAGTAGAAACTATATAATCCTCTCCATTATTAACTGGGTTAAGTGTAGGAGACCAGACGCAATCATCTTCTTTCAAATAAACACACTCTCCAAAATATTCACTTGTATCACTATTAAATCTCGGAGTGATCGAAAACTCTCCACATTCAAAAGCCCATGTACTCATAAAACCATTCAATAGTACACAAGTAAATATATGACCATTACCTAATATATTTTTATAAGAGTATGGAATAATATTAAAGTCATTAATCCTGACTACATACTCCGAGTAATCTTTTGAAAACCCTCCGTACGAATTATAAAATTTAAGATCCTTTTTAGGTATAGGATATCTACAAATATCATTAAAATCAAAAATTTCATTTGACATTTCATACAAGTAATTATTAAGATTTATATTTGTTATAACATTATCTAATGGCTTCGAAAATTCCAATATCCAATTCTCTAAATTTATTTCAGCCTTAGATTCATTAAGATATCTTAATGAAAATCCCATCTGTTCGTAAACACTCCCAAATGAAGATTTTATAAATACATTCGCTATACTTTTTACTATCCCATGAGTATTTTTATAAAGATTTGATAAAATTATGTAAATTCCATTATTAATATTGATTTTGTCTTTAAGACCATACTTTAATATCAAACTTTCAATTTTTCTATCAAAATGTTTATCATACCTTAGGTATCCATTTAAAATAATTAAATTAAATCCATTAAATCCCATATTGAAAAAATACAAGAATAATTTTATCAATACTTCCAAATTATCCAAATCGGAATTTGTAGCTACCTCAATAGCTATAATAGGTATCTTTGGATCTATATTATGAGATATTAAATCATTAACACTAATATCTGACGTTAATTCAAATTCGTTATTGTGATCGCCATATAAAACCTTAGATGTAATATAATTAAAAAATAATACCTCCGAAGATGATATCCCCAAAGAGTTAATCATAGATTTAAAATTATAAGAATTATTTTCATGTATATTAAACAACAACTCTAAATTTTTATATTTATTAATCAAAGATATTACATCATCTCTTGTATATCCCAAGGAATTTATAAAATACAAACTCGTGTGACCATGTGGTTCTATATCTACATTGCAACCTATGCTGAAAATATTTTCTAATGTAGATTTACTATTTTTATATACAAAACCCTCATGTAAGAAAATGGGATCATCCAATTCTTTATTTATACCTATGAGTTTTTCTTTAACGTTCTCAAAGCTTACCTCTCTGACGTTATGGTCACTGTAAAATATACTATGTCCCATGAAGATATCTTTACTAGTATTCCTACATATTCCAATTAAGTCATTAGGACTGAATTCAAAATCTCTATTTACACTCTCACTCTCAAAATAACTGCGTACATTTATACTTTTAGACTTAGAAATTAAGTTTTTTATCAAAATTTTTCTTACTTCTACATTGTCGTCACTCGATATCATGATCTCACTTGTGACTCTTATATCATCACAATTAGCTATAAACTTTGCTCTATCTATATTAAACTCACAAATATACTCTATACTGTCATTTTTACATGGCAAATATGTATTACTAAAAACTTTTTTGCTTACTAAATCTTTTATGTATATATATCCATAAGACCTCTCATTTGTAAAATCATCACTTACTTCTGATATATATCTTTCACCGAATTTTAAAAATCCACCTCCACTAGCACTTATTCCCAATAAACATTCACCGTTTGAGTAAATTTGCATATCACTTAATTTATCATTTCTATATTTAATAACTCTTGGTATGAATTCATCATTTGACACAGGAGAACTTATATTAAATTCGTTATATATGGTATCTCTTATACTTAAATTATCTATACTTTCATTTAGAAGCTCATCTATACTTTCAACCTCAATTATGTCTCCGAACCTATTTTGACATATATTATCCATAATGGTATTTGCCAAAGCCATAAAGCTTATGCCTTGATGATTGGTCATGTAATTTTTCACTATTATGTAATCCTCATCTTTATTTTCCTTGTATCGTGTAAAATCAATAGCTTCATAAAATCCATATCTACCTACACCTCCCATCTCCTCCAAATACCTTAAATTCCTAATACTACTTTCAAAATCTACCATAAATCCCATCATACTTGAATAAGAGCTCACAACTAAACTACTACAATCCTTCTTAATGGAAACATATGGCACTCCAAAATATCTATATTTATAATTTAAATCATTATCAAATTCATAAAGACAAGAATCAGAAATTCCAAAGGGAACTTTATTAATATTACAAAACTTTAATTGAGAATTAAAACATCCCTTATAAGTCTCGTAAAGTAACGTGTCGTGGTATGACTTCATATAAAGCATAGGCATAAGATATTCAGACATAGACCCTTCCCTCGATAAAAGCGTCTTAGTTCCTTTTATGCTCACACCCACCCTTCCAAGATTAAACCAATGAGTAACAGGAATATCACCTTTAGCTATAGACAAAAAACTTGCAATTCTTGACTCTGACGCCAATAAGTCGTAACAGTTACTATCTATTATATCATTTTCACAATCATATCCTATTGATAATAACCCCTTATTTTCATTGTATAAAAAACTAAAATCCATACTATCTATCTTTAAACTAATACTTTCTATCAAAAATTTAATATCTTTAACAAGTTTGACTATATTATCTAAAATCTTAGATGCTTTTAAACATATATTTTCATCCTTTACAGATGAATTATTATAACTCTCAATAAAATCTATTATTACACCTTCAAGAGAAATTATATTTGTATTAATCAATATTTCACCAAGTGCATCGATTTTAAAATTAGGTAACTCGTGCACCTTACATGTTATATCCAAAATCTCGTTGAGGAAACTATTCGCACTTTCATTTATTTTTATATGCCAGTAAACATCTATATTCTTTCCACTTATTTCAAGGATATTATTATTTGAAACCTCTATCACCATCTCTAAAAATCTTATATAATCTTGGTATTTATCACAATTATATCCATACCCAATTACATCTTTATACAGATGATCTGCATTCAAATTGTTTGATAAATATGCCATTTCTTCAAATGATTTCACCAAATCTTTATGTATGATAGGAGTATTAAGCAAATCCTCTAAAGATTTTTTAGATAAGTAATAGCTAGAAAGTAAATTACCACTATCTACTGTTGATATAAATCTTCGACCTGAGGGGATGGCCTTCTCTATATCATACAAATTGTATAAATGACCTCTGTAAACTGGTAGTGCATCTATGGAACATAATATTTTTTTTAGTATATGAACCATGTCAAAAATACTTATAAATCCAAAATCCCTTCCTAAAATAAATGCACTCAAACTCATTCCAATACCAGTTGGAGAAGTTTTCTTAGCTATACCAGCATATGGATAATCTTGGTAATTATCACATACTAAATAATTTGTACTCTCATTTACAAAATCTTCAAAATAAGCAAATATACTTCTAGATATAGCTCTTAAGAAAATATTATCTCCATGTCTTAAATTTGTGTGTCTAAATACAAGCCTCTTAGATATAAAATATGCTATTATAGGTCCCACCAAAAATGTAGAAGAAATCAAAACCATAGAGTAAATTTTAAAATAACTTCCCAATCCAATTCCAAATAATCCGAAAATTAAACACGGAAACATCCTTCCTAAATATACCAATAGAGAATTATTATCTCCTTGATTAACTTCATAAAATGACTTCCACTCTAAGAGCTTTTTCTTGGTAACAATCATCCTAAACAAAACCTTAACTATAGCATGAATACACACATATCCTTGATACGGTAGAAACGAGAACATTATATAAATTTGGATCATCTTATTTGCAAACATATTAATAGTATAGCGTACATCGCGTTTAAATATCTGAACGACACTAAGAGAAGAAACATTCAAAATGGCTGGTAAAATCAAACTCATTAACATAAATCCGTAGTAAATATTCCTTTGCCTTATACTCATTGCAACAGGAAATAAAAAGGAAATTAAATAACATATAGGAACTAAACTCTTCCTTAGATTATCTATGATCTTGTATTTTGAAAATGTCCCTAACCCTCTCGATCTAAACAAATAGTACATAAGTTGCCAATCACTTCTAACTCCCCTATGTAATCTTGAAAAGCTGAGCAATACACTCGAAGGAAAGTTTTCCTCAATCTCAATATCAGATGCAAATAGAACCTTTGTAAAACATCCTTCTATTAAATCATATCCTAATATTTTATCCTCAGGAACAGAATTTCTAAGGATCTTATCAAACACATCTATATCAATAATTCCTTTACCAATAAATATACTATCATCAAAAATATCCCAATAAACGTTTGAAACTATATTGTTGTAAAACGAAATATCTGACCTTCCACCAAATACTTTTGAATAAAATGTATTAATCGAACTTTTGAAATTAATCTTAACTCCAGGCTGTACTATGCCATAACCCCTTACGATTCTATTCCTATTTTTATATTTTTTAACGACTGCTCTGTTTAAAACATGGTGTATAGTGCCTATTAACTTAATGGCAGAATCCTTTACTAATTTGTTATCCAGATCAATTACTATTATGTATCTTGTATTCTTTAACAGATCATAATCTTCAATATTATATTTAAAATTAGTTTCCTCACCTTTTAAAAATCTTATGAATTCCATTATCTTTCCACGTTTACGTTCCCATCCCATGTATACATTATTACTTTCACTATAAACCTTATCCCTTACAAATAAATAAAACTTTACTTCCATAGCTGAATCCATATACTTCTCATTGAGATCATTCAATAAACTCTTAGCATAATTCAAAAGTATTTTATCCTCAGAACCCTCATAAGAAATGGTATCAACATAATCCAGAATAAGCGAAAAATATAAATTACCTTTCTTATTGCAAACATACGACATCTCAAGTCTCTTAAATAACCTATCTATATCCTCTTTACTACTCAAAATAGAAGATATTACAACAACGGTTTTAGCTTCATCGGGTATCTTATCAGAGTAATCCATCCTTGGTATAAATTTAAAATTTATATTCTTTGAAAAGAAATAATTCACTAAGTTAGCTGAAATATCAAAAGACAAAATCAAAAATATACCAAAAATCAAAATATTCATATAAACATTGCTTATAACAAAATCAAAATAACAAATGGAAAGGTATAAAAGTGCAGTACCCCCTGCAAATAGCGATAAAAAATATATCGTTTTCTTAAATGCTTTCAATGCATCATTAGCCTTGAAATATTTACTTCCATCATCTAAGATATAATATCCAATATGTCTGGAATAATCATCTACTCCGTTCTCACACATGCCTAGAATCTTTCTGCACTCTACACTTTCATTTAAATTATTTCTTTTACATATTTTTTCAAATCTTCTTCTATAAAAATCTCTACTATCATAATCCATTTTGGGGTAAATCATCGAAGGATCTTTCAAAAACTCCTTATGAACTGAACTAACCTCTTCTAGACAAGATTTCCAATCAAACAATGAAATACTCCTCAACCATTGGATATAAGTACTCATTTTTATTCTAAGCTTATTTAAATTACCAGTATTTAAATTTCTCAAACCATCATGTGTTAACTCCTCATTTTCCAATATCCCTTTTAAAAATTTATTTATTGGATCATGAACTATTCTATTTTCTTCAATAAGATTTATGAAATACTCCAAAGAATATAGCGACAAATTATCATCAAAGTATTTTGATAAACTCTCTAAAATGTTTTCAAATTTATCCGTATCAATTAATTTTGATATCTTGAGAAAAAGATTATGTGCTTCAAATTTTTCATTTTCAATATACAAAATTTTATTGGTGAGCTCATAAATTTTCTCTAAAGTTACATACTTCATAAAAAAAGGAATGCTCCAAATTTCACTTAAATCTAATTTAACATTATTCTCGTATTCGTTTAACTTATTTAAAAACTCCGTTCTATCAAATAAACCATTTTGATTTTCTATAAAATACATACAAAATAAATAAGCTCTAGGTAAGAATCTATTGTTAAATTTTATAGATTTAAATTTCTTAAAATCATTGCCTACTTCACATCTAAAAGTGTTCTCTAATGAAAAAAAATTATCTAATATCCAATTAGATGCATAACTAACCTTACATCCTGTTAATTTTATCTCTTCTACAACTTTAATATTTTTAAATAGCAATCTAATATATCTCTTTAGATTTTTTTCAAAATTAAATTTTTTCAAATGAGTAACACTGTTTTTGCAAAGTAATTCTAACGAATCATAATCCATTATGTCCTTCCTTTCTATACCAGTCGAAGTAATCTTTAACTTAAAAAATTTTTTGAAATATATTCTATTGTTACCAAATTTTTTTTTGTTATGCATATTTAATTTATTCTACATTGATATTTTTTATATAATTTAATACAATGTATTTGATATTTAAATAACAAATTACGTTATTTAAATATCAAATACAAGATAATATTTTTTTATCTAAACAAATACTACAAAGTATACTCTTTAAAAGTTTAATATTACGGAGGAGTTATTTACCATGAATCAAAAAAAGCAAATTTCACTAAAGGAAACCTCAAATACAATGCCATCTATTGAATCTCTAATATCAAAAGCCAAGGAAGCTGAAAAAAACCTTTTAGAATTAAATCAATACCAAATAGATAAAATTGTAACCAGCATGTGCATAGCTGGTGCTAGTCAAAATATAGAACTCGCTAGATTAGCTGTTGAAGAAACTGGACGTGGTATTTTTGAAGATAAAGTTATCAAAAATCTATTTGCTACAGAATATATCCACAATGATATAAAACATGTAAAAACTGTTGGTGTCATAAATGATGACCCTAAAAATGATTACTTTAATGTAGCTGAACCTGTTGGAATAATAGCAGGTGTTACACCTGTTACAAATCCAACTTCCACCTCTATGTTTAAAGCTATAATATCAATAAAAACTAGAAACCCAATTATATTCGCATTTCACCCCTCAGCCCAAAAGTGTAGTGCTGAGGCCGCAAAAATTGTGTATGAGGCAGCTGTAAAAGCAGGTGCACCTAAAAACTGTATACAATGGATAGAGGAACCCTCCTTAGAAGCAACAAATGCATTAATGAACCATGAAAGTGTATCTGTAATTTTAGCAACTGGTGGATCTGGTATGGTTAAGTCTGCATATAGCTGTGGTAAACCTGCTTTAGGCGTTGGACCTGGAAATGTTCCTGCATATATCGAAAAATCTTGCGATATAAAAAGGGCAACTTACGATATCATACTTTCAAAAACCTTTGATAATGGTATGATTTGTGCTTCTGAGCAAGCCGTAATCGTAGATGAAGAAATCTCTGATGAATTTGAATCAACAATGAAAGAGTTTAATTGTCATTTCTGTAATGATGAAGAAATCAAAAAACTTGAAAAGTTTTTATTCCCACCTGAAAAGAATTCATGTATATTAAATTCAAATGTGGTCGGTAAATCTGCAAATTGGATTGCAGAACAAGCTGGATTCACAGTTCCTAATAAAACTAAAATATTAATCGCAAAAATTAATTCAGTAGGGGAAAATTATCCTCTTTCTCGAGAAAAACTAAGTCCCGTACTTGCTTATATAACCGTAAAAAATTCACAAGAAGGTATAGAAAAATCTAAACAAATGGTAGAGTTTGGAGGACTTGGACACTCAGCAGCTATCCATTCAAACAATGAAGAAGTTATTAAGAAATTTTCTGAAACCGTAAAGGCTGGAAGAATTGTTATAAATACTCCTTCAACTCATGGTGCTATTGGAGATTTATATAATTCAAATAGAGCATCTTTAACTCTTGGTTGTGGATCTTACGGAAAGAACTCCATAATATCCAATGTAACATGTGAGAACTTAATTAACTTAAAGCGAGTTGCAAGGAGAAAAATTAATATGCAGTGGTTTAAAATTCCTGAAAAAATATATTTCGAATGGGGATCTACATCTTATCTCGAAAAAATGTCAGATATATCTAGAGTTATGATAATTACAGATGCTGGAATGGTAAATCTCGGATATAGCGATATTGTAATAAATCATTTAAATAAAAGAATCGATAAAGTTCAAATAGAATTATTCTCAGAAGTTGAACCAGACCCTTCGGTTGAAACAGTGCTAAACGGTGTTAAAATGATGAACAATTTTAATCCTGATTGCATAATAGCACTAGGAGGTGGATCTGCTATGGATGCTGCCAAAGGAATGTGGTTATTTTACGAGTATCCTGAAACTAACTTTGATGATATAAAATTAAAGTTTATGGATATAAGAAAGAGAACATATAAATTTCCAAAACTCGGCAGGAAGGCGAAATTAGTAGCAATACCTACAACTTCTGGAACAGGTTCAGAAGTTACGGCATTTTCAGTTATAACAGATAAAGTTAAAAACACTAAATATCCTCTAGCTGATTATGAATTGATCCCAGATGTCGCAATAATAGATCCTCAATATGTTATGACTTTACCAAAATCTGTAATGGCAGATACAGGATTAGATGTATTAACTCATGCTATAGAGGCTTATGTTTCGGTGCTTGCATCTGATTATACCGATGCCCTAGCTATGAAGGCTATACAAATTGTATTTGAATATTTACCTAGAGCATTTAAGAATGGTGCTAATGATAGGATTGCTCGAGAAAAAATGCACAATGCTTCAACGATGGCTGGTATGGCTTTTACCAACGCATTTTTAGGCATAAATCATTCACTTGCTCATAAACTCGGTGGTGAATTCCACATACCTCACGGTCGTGCAAATGCAATATTACTTCCTCATGTTATTAAATTTAACTCTCAAATTCCTACTAAATTCACATCATTTCCTAAATACGAGAAATTCATAGCACATGAAAAATATGCAGATATATCAAAACATCTCGGCTTAAAAGCCTCAACCACTGAAGAAGGAGTTAATAGCTTAATTGATGCTATTAAAAACCTAATGATAGAACTTAACATGCCTTTAAGTATTTCTGAGTGTGGTTTATCAAGAGATGAATACATGAGCAAAATAGATGAATTAGCTTTAAAAGCCTTTGATGATCAGTGCACTGGTGCAAATCCAAGATATCCATTAGTGGAAGAATTAATTGAGATATACAAATCAATTTACTAAAGTTCAATTTTAAAAATCTATATAAAAAGGGAGCTGAGAAATAAATCTTAGCTCCCTTTCTTAGTTATTAAAAGTTTCAATTATAAATTTCTATTTTTATCCCTTAGTTCCAGTTATAACATAAAATTTCCTATATCTAGAATCACTCAGGACATTCATCCATTTACTCCTAAATCTTACTTCATCCTTTGCAATATAATCTATAGCATTTATATTCAATTTATATTTTGCATACATAGGCTTAAAGATTCTATTGAAATATTCTTCATCTATATCAGGCAGACCTCTTTTTTCTATTTCATTATTTTCAATCTTTCTATCATACGAAAAACAAATATTTATTAAACATCCTGTGACAGCAAGCTTAGAGATTGATCTTATAACTCCCATCTCTTCTTTAAATAAACCCTCAAGCAAACTTCCCCAAGGTAGATTGATATAAATTTCCGAGAACCTATTTTCTAAAATGGAAATTATATTTTGCACATTCATAACTAGGTAAATTAAATTTGCCACTTTATTTTTATACTGCTTTACAGAATACTTTTTCATAGAATCACCGCATGAATCTAAGCCAATATAAAAACAGTGCTTGTTACTGACTGCATTAAAATAAACAAATGAACCCTGACCAGTACCTAAATCAATTATTAATTTTTTATATCCCCTTATTCTACATAAAAAATTCTCATCGCTAATTTCTATCTCTTTACTACTATTAAGTACCCTCATAAACCACCTCAAAAAAAGAGGATAATTTATTAAAACTATCCTCCTAAATAAAAATTTCCAATTTTAATGAAGATAAATAAACGCTCCTGGTCCTAAAGGCAATCCCAATAACATCCACAAAACAAGTAAAATCACCCAAGAGATTAAAAACATTATAGAATACGGAAGCATTAGTGAAACCAATGTTCCTATACCACTTTCAGGATCATACTTCTTAACTACCGTAACTATTATGGGAAAATATGGTAAAAGAGGAGTTATTATATTACTTGTAGAATCCCCTATCCTATAAGCAACTTGAGTAAATTCTGGAGAAAATCCTAACCTCATAAACAATGGAACAAACATTGGAGAAATAATTGCCCACTTAGCCGAAGCACTTCCCACAAAAAGATTTATAAAAGCTACTATAATTATAAATCCTATAATTAATGGGATACCTACAAAATTTACACTTTCTAATAAATCTGCACCTCCCACTGCTATTATGGTGGCTATCTTACTTTTATCAAACAAGTATATAAACTGAGATGCAAAAAACGCTAATACTAAATATCCACCCATTACAGACATAGATTTTGACATAGATGAGACTATATCAGAATCTTTCTTCACCTTACCTGACCCAATACCAAATGCAACTCCTGGAATAAAAAATCCTACTGATAGGATAATAACAATTGCATCTATGAATGGAGACTTAGACAAAATACTATTAGTCTCTGGATTTCTAAGCAACCCTCCAGGTAAAAGTCCTATTAGAATTACCACAACATATAAAAGAAGCGAGATACCTGCCCACAAAAGACCCTTCTTTTCTTCCTTAGTAAACTCAATAGAAGCTTCATTATCAACTTGATCCATTAAATATCCACTGCCTGCTCTCCTGTTTAATCTTGGAATAATCACATACTCCGTTACAAGAGATCCCACTATAGAAATTATAAAAGTAGAAATAAACATAAAATAATAATTACTCATGGGATTGACAATATACGATGGATCCATTATATTCGCTGCAGATTGGCTAAGACCGCTCAACAGAGGATCTATGGTACCTATTAATAAATTAGCAGAAAATCCTCCAGATACTCCAGCAAATGCAGCAGCTACACCTGCTACAGGGTTCATTCCAAAACTTTTAAATATCATAGCACCTATAGGTACCAAAACAACATAACCTGCGTCAGATGCTACATTTGATAAAACTCCAAGAAGAACTACAACAAAAGTTATCAATCTCTTGGGAGTAATCAACACAAGTTTTTTAATCAATGCATCTATAAGCCCAGTTCCCTCAGCAACTCCTATCCCAAGCATTGAAACCAATGCAACCCCAAGAGGAGCAAAGCTCGTAAAATTTCCTATCATACTCTTTAGAAAAGATGCCATTGATTCTTTCGTAAGTAAATTAACAGCACTAACTGCAACAGTTTCTTCAACTCCATCCTTTATTATCTCATATTCCACACCGACTCCAATCCTACCTAAAATATAAGAAATCAAAACAGTTAATATACTTAATATAAAAAACAACGTCACTGGATCAGGTAACTTATTACCCATTTTTTCAATAAAATTGAGACTTTTATTAAGTATACCACCATTTTGATGAGTCCTCATTCTACTACCCATTCTATCACGCAAAATTAATAACTCCTTTCATTCTTGAATCAGTTAAAATATAATTACTGTATATAATTTTAATATTTAAACAATTATTATGCAATATTGTTATACTTATTTCAATGAAAAATATTTTTTACTAACAATCATTACTTTTGGAAAGGAACTCAAAATGACAAATATAAAATTATGTATTTTTGATCTTGACGGTACTTTGTTAAATTCGAATAAGGAAATTAGCAATGAAACAACTTATGCCATAAAAAATTTATCTAAACACAACATAAATTACACTATTGCAACGGGAAGACTTGATTTACTTGCGAGAAAATATCAAAGACAGATATCATCAAACTTGCCCATAATTTCTTGCAATGGCTCATTAATACGCGATTTGTCAAATAAAATTTATTATTCAAAGACAATTAAATTCGAAATAATAAGAAATATTTTCAATTATTTTAGATCTTTAGAGTTAGACTTTATGTTTTATACAGAAAATTTAGTACTAGTTACAAAAAATAATCCTAGAGTGAAATTTTTAGAAAACTACGTTAAAACAGTAGATAAAAGTGATAAATTTGATTTTGAAATTCTATATGACGATATTGAAAAGTATTCTAATCTAAAATTCCTAAAATCTCTAATATATATAAAAGACAGAGAGAAACTTCTTGAAACTCAGTCTTTATTAAATCAAAATTTTAAAAATCTATCAATAGTATCCTCAGATTACGAACTTTTGGATTTAATGCCTTTAGGTATAAATAAAGGTACAGCTTTATCTATACTCTGCAAGATTTTAAACATAAGTAGTAAAGATGTATGTGTATTCGGTGATAATTTCAATGATATAGAAATGATAAATTTTGCCGGTACATCAATAGTTCCTGAAAATGGAGAAACAGAAATCAAGAACCTGGCAACACATATTACAAAAAGTAACAATGAAGATGGAATTGCTCATGCAATAAACAATATAATTTTAAAATAAGAAAAGGCGATATCAATTTTGACACCGCCTTTTCTTATTTAATTAAGTACTTTATCTTTTATAAACATCGCTATAGCATTCCCAATATATTCAATATTTTTTTTATTTTTGCCCTCAACCATTATTCTTATAAAATTTTCTGTTCCAGACTCTCGAACTAAAATTCTTCCATTGTTGAATAACTCATGTTCATATTTTTCTATGAGATTAATTATTTCCCTATCTTCTCTATAAATACTCTTATACTCTTCAGGTACCTCTACATTTATGAGTACCTGAGGAAACTCATCAATGCAAGAAGCTAAATCTTCAAGTGTTTTACCACTTTGTTTTATAATATCACTAACTATAAGCGATGTAAGAATACCATCACCTGTCTTATTATCAAAAAGAATTACGTGCCCTGATTGTTCTCCTCCAACAACGTAACCATTTTCATTCATATTTTGAAATACATACTTATCTCCTACACAAACCTTAGATATATTTATTCCATATTTATTTAAAGATTTTTCAAGACCTATATTGCTCATAACAGTAGATACAACAGTATCTTTATGCAAAATACCTTTGTTTTTAAAATACATTGATATAATAGCTATTATAAAATCTCCATTTATAATATTTCCATTTTTATCTACAGCTAAACATCTATCAGCATCTCCATCATAAGCAAATCCAAAATCACAATTATTATTTATAACAACTTCACGTAGCTTATCCATATGCATAGATCCACAATCACAATTTATATTAATCCCATTAGGCTTGTTATTTATAACTACAACTTCCGCTCCGGTTTTTTTGAAAACCCTTTGTGCAACATCATACGAAGCCCCGTTAGCACAATCTATGGCAATTTTGAGTCCATCAAGATTTGAATCTAAAAAGCTTAACAAAAATTTTTCATAATGAACAATGGCATCATTTGAAGTTTTAATCTTACCAAGCCTCAAATTCATATTTACAATTTCTAACTTATCTACGCTATCAAAATATAGCTTCTCTATTTCTTTCTCAAGATCATCACTTAATTTAACACCATAACTATCAAAAAACTTTATACCATTGTACTCGTATGGATTATGTGAAGCCGATACCATAATTCCACCTATTAAATTATACTTTCTTATTAAATACGATATAGCCGGAGTTGGTACGTATGAAACCCTAATTACATCTACACCATAAGATGAAATTCCTGAACATAAACTTTCCTCGATTAAAGGACTAGAAATTCTTGTGTCCATCCCTATTACAATTTTTTTATTATACGTAGAATTATCAGATAAAACACATGCTCCACATTTTCCGATTAGATAAGAAAATTCACGTGTTAACTTTTCATTTGCAATTCCTCTTATTCCATCCGTTCCAAATAATTTCCTCATTTTATTTAAACACCTCTAAAAATTTATATCCTGCTCTCAGTGCTCTTTCATTATCCACAAAGTTAAACTTCTTATTTAAATTTTTCTTAAGACACTCTATAACAGAATTTATGGAAACTACATTTATAACTCTAGTCAAAAATCCAAGCATAACTATATTCCCAAAAACCTTCTGTGAAATACTCTTAGCAATACTTTGAACAGGTACATCAAAATATTTAATTCCCTTTCTTGAGTTATTTCTTTTGACTATATCAGAATTTATAAGGATAGAACCCCCATCTATAACCTTATTCTCATATTTATTAAGCGATGGATAATTCATAACAATCATATATCTAGGATTAGATATGATAGGTGAAGATATTTCTCTATCACTTATTACAACGGAACAATTTGCAGTCCCTCCCCTCATCTCAGGACCATAAGATGGAAACCATGTAACATTTAATCCACTTTCAAGTGCAGCATAAGACAAAATTTTTGAAATAAATAAGATACCTTGTCCACCAAAACCCGAAAATACTATATCAATATTCACAACAAATGCCTCCAAATTTAATCTTTAAAAACCTTTAATGGAAATTCACATATCATACTTTCCTTAATCCAATTTAAAGAATCTTCAATATTTTTTTTCCAATTTGTAGGACATATAGAAAGCACTTCCACAAATGAAAATCCTTCTCCATTTTTCACATATTCAAAGGCCTTCTTTATAGCCTTCTTGGTTTTAATTACTTCTCTTACATTGTGAGTCGATACACGTTCCATATACCTAATTGATGTGATATTCTTCATTAACTCACATACTTTAACAGGATTACCATGAACATTTGTATCTCGTCCTTTAGGTGTTGTTTCAGTTACTTGTCCACTCAGAGTCGTAGGAGCCATCTGACCACCTGTCATTCCATAAGTGCAATTATTTATGAAAATGATTACTATATTCTCACCTCTAAATGCAGCATGTATTACCTCTGAAATACCTATAGCTGCTAAATCACCGTCACCTTGATAAGTAAAAACTACTCTATCTTTAAGTAATCTAGATACCGATGTTGCAACTGCAGGTGCCCTCCCATGAGATGCACTTATGAAATCACATTTTAAATAATCATATATTAGAACAGAACAACCCACAGATGCAATTCCGATAGTTTTATCTACTATATCAAGCTCTTCCATAACCTCACCTATTATATTATTTACAATACCATGGGTACATCCAGGACAATAATGATTCCTTACATCAATTACAGCACCCGATGGTTTAAACTTTATACTCATCTTTTTCCCCTTTAATAATTTTTCTGACATCCTCTAATATATCATCGTACTCAATAACGCCGCCAGACACATAGGCACAAGAATATACTCTATTCTTTCCTAAACACCCTAATACTACATCTTCAACCATTTGACCAAAATTTATTTCTACACACAAAAATCCATATTTGGTAATACTACTATGTTCACTTATTTCATCATAAGGAAAAGGCCAAATAGTTATAGGTCTTAAGATACCTACATTTACACCTTCATCTTTTAAAATTTCCATTACCTTTTCACATATCCTAGATACTATTCCAAAGCAAACCAAAATAATATCAACAGGTTTATCTAATCCTATTTTTTCAAATCTAATTTCATTTTTTTTCATAAGATCATATTTAATACACAGTTTTTTCATGTGACCTTTAAGCTCTTCATTGTCTAAGTACAAAGACTTTATAACATTACTATTATTTCGATCTAATCTACCATTTACGCTCCAAGGCTTAAGATCACGTATATCACTAATAGAATATGTATGATTGTCGTAACTATCTTCTAATTCTAAAGGTTCCATCATTTGACCCAAAGTACCATCTAAAAAAAGAACCACAGGATTTCTGTACTTATCTGCTAAATCAAAAGCCTCAATAGTTAAATCATAAATCTCTTGTATGCTATTAGGAACCAAAATGATTGTCTTAACTCCCCCATGCCCAAGAGCCTTAGTTGAAAAAAAATAATCCTGTTGAGAAGGTTGTATACCTCCAAGACCGGGTCCCACTCTACAAACATTCACTATAACACACGGTAACTCTGCACCTACCATATACGATATACCCTCTGCCTTAAGACTCATACCAGGACTCGATGTAGATGTCATTACACGAAATCCTGCACTAGCAGCACCATATACCATATTAATAGCAGAGACCTCACTTTCAGCTTGTATAATTAACCTACCATACTCTGGCATCTTATCAAACAAATATGTAATCAACTCAGTCTGTGGTGTTATAGGATACCCAAAAAAAGCATGACATCCTGATCTAATTGTGGCCTCACCTAGTGCCTCACATCCTTTAATTAATATTTTCAATTTCCTCATTCTCCTTTTTCAATATCATCAGATAATATAGTTATGACGGAATCTGGGCACATCCTGAAACAAAATCCACATCCTACACAATTTTTTTGATTTTCATTATCGACTCCAGCTACGTAATACCCTAATTCATTTAATTCCTCCGACATAGATATTATTTTTTTAGGACAAACCAAATTACACAGAGCACACCCCTTACACCTCTCCGTCCTAAACACAACTTTATACATTCATATCACTTCTCTCCTAAATTCAGCATATTTACTAATTAATTTTACTAATTTTAAGTTTTAGCATAATCGATTTCCTACTATCTATTATTTCTATTCCATTAGGTATTTTTAGCGGAATTTCTAAAATAGAATTTTCCTCTATATCAGATAAATCTAGCTTTTCGGTAGATATCTTATTAATATTAGATATAGTATCCTCAGTCCCAATTATAGTTATTTGCTTTGGAATAACTTCTATACTATCCAACTTTAGTCCTTCTTTTAAGTTATTCTCAAAAGAAACATCTACCTCAACATCCTTGGTAGCTCTAACCATAATATACATCTCGACTATATCAGGATAAACGTCCAAAGACTCATTTATATTATTTCCTTCTTTATCTAAAAACTTAACCTTTAAACTCTGATATGTATCCTGCTTGAGATTTTCAAAATTTGAAGTGACCACTGCCTTATCCACACTATACACAAATTCCGAAGCTCCTGAAACTATTACATACTCAGGAGTTATTATAGGGTTAAAAGAATAGAATCCCTCCTCATTACTTTTCTCTATAGCTTTATCTACATAAACTCTTTTCTCTACAAATTCATCTACTAATATTTTTACATCCAACTCATTGGGTTTTATTATTGATATATTAGAAGGTATACTACGAGTATAAGTTCTAACAACATTCTCCCCTTTTCGAAATTCATGCAAACTTAAATCTAAAAATATCTCAAAATTCTCTGCATTCAAATTATATATATCTGATGCCCTTCCTTCGACGGTCAAATTAACTGAAAATTTTTGACTTGGCAATAATACTAAGCCATTTTTTTTTAAACTTGAACTATTCACAACCTTTACTGGTATATTATAAATTTTATTAGTAATTTTGGGATTTAGAGATATAAATAGATAAACCCAAAGTATAAATGATATCATGAAACATAATATTTTTATAACTATTTGCTGCTCTTTCTTCTTATCCAAACCTTTAACCTACCTTTTAAGGACTCTGGTCTTAAATTATTGTAACTGAACATCATGTTAAGAGACGAATGCAACCTCTCAAAATCATAATTCCTAGTTACCTTGCCATTTGCAAACAAAGATATTATACCACTTTCTTCAGAAACAACAATAATAACTGCATCACTACTTTCAGACATTCCGAGAGCAGCTCTATGCCTAGTACCTAAACTCTTATCAATATTTTGATAACTAAGTGGTAAAAAACATCCTGCAGCCTCTATCTTACCTGACCTTATAACTATAGCTCCATCATGTAAAGGAGTATTAGGAAAAAAAATGGTTTCTATAACCTCTGAAACAACTTTAGATCCTAAGCTAGTTCCACTTTCAATTATGTCTCCAAGTTTTGAGTTTCTCTCTATTACAATAAGTGCCCCAATATTTTTATTTGACATGTTGGCTACTGCTTTACATATTTCAACTATAAAATCACCATTTACATATGCACTTGAGTACTTATTATGTTTATCTGAAAATGCACTCCTTCCCAAATGTTCAAGTGCTTTTCTTATTTCAGGCTGAAACAAAATAACAACTGTTAGTACCCCTATAGTCAAAGTATTGCTAAGAATGGCATATACCATTTTAAATTTCAAAAAATAACTAACGGGTACTAAAAATAAAATAAATAAAATCCCTCTTAATAGTTGTTCCGCTCTAGTTTCCTTTATAAGCATATACACTTTATAAAAAGCATATGCAACTATTAATATATCTAATAAATCAAGTACACTAATATTTTTAACAGTATTAAAAATAATATTAAAAAATTCCAAGTATCTACCTCTTTTTTCTTTTTCAAAGAATTTATAAGATACCCCAATAATATAATAAATTAAATTGTTTTTAAAGGGGCGAAAAAACTTTGTATGTTAAAAAAAATTTATTTAAAATAATATCAATTTTTTTATTTATTATACTCTTTATTATATGCTGTTTCATAACTTACCTAATTATAAATAAAGAACACAATCCTAAATATAAATTGGATTCTTACATATCTTATTTAAATGGTATCTTCAATACATTAAATGAGGACATATTATCTGATAAAACCACAGAGAAAGCTCTAGAAAATATCTACGCACTACAAAAGTCTAAAAAAAATATAAATACATCTATGAAGATAAATGAAACAAGAATATTTGATCACTTAATGAATTCATCAGAACTTTATATAAAACAACTTTCAAGCCTAAGATCAAACAATGAAAACATAAACGAAAATATTGTCGCTCTCAAAAATCACTTTGACGAAATAATAAATAGTATAAAGTACTTACCTGCAAATTCAAATATTTTAAAAGAAACAATAGCTACTATCTCAAAACTACAAAATACGTATGAAAATAATTTTTATTCAGATAAAATAAACTATATATCCACTCTAAATTTAAATAAGTTTATAAATAATATAAATTCTATTATGTATGAATTTTTACCACTAATCGAAGATATGAGTGAAAATATTGAAAAAGCTAATAATGATAAATATGATTACCAATTAATTTTAAATACACTAGAAAAACACTCAAATATTTCAAAAAATTTAAAAATTAAGATTTCAAAGATACCTATCCCCCAAGAAGGACTTGATATATATTATCAAATTCAGGAAATATTGGAATTATATGAAGAATATAATATAAAATTAAAATATTTAATAAAAAATGAATCCTTATCCAAAAATTTAGAAGTAAATCAGGAAAACCAATACAATTTCTATAATCAAGTAAATTATATGTACTTAAAAATATTAAATAATTATAATAACCTTAAACATAAGATAGATTCTAAGATAACTATTTCAGATTCTATTTATAATTAAACTTAATTTTTATTAAAATAAATTTTCAGATTACAAGCAAATATACACATAGCTATATCTTTGAAATACTTTAAATATCTTATTAGCATTATCCTATATAAATTCCTCAATATTAATGTTAACTTAACAATTTGACAGTATACAAATAACTTTGGTTCTAATTTAATCAGAAAATTTTGAAGAAATATTTAAGTATTATATTTTAAAGATAAATCTTACTTTAGAATTATATATACATATAAAAACATGCTAGAAATTTTTCTAGCATGTTTTTCATTTATTTTTATCTATAAAATCTATCAAATCTTTCTTTTGCATAACACCTATAAACTTATCGCAAACTTCTCCGTTCTTGAATAAAACTACAGTTGGAATACTCATAATTTTATATTTCCTTGCAATAGTACTCTCATCTACATCTATCTTAACACACTTAACATCTGCACTTTCTCTAGCAAAATCCTCAAATATAGGACCAAAACTCTTGCACGGTCCGCACCACTGAGCATAGAAATCAGCCACAACTACACCATCAAAATCTAATACCTCTTGCTTAAAATTTGAATCATTGATATTAACCAAATAACATCACTCCCCAATAAAAGTTTCATTTATTAATAGTTTGCCATCATGGACCATTTTCCTTCCTCTGGCAAATACACATTTAATTTCAAAATTTTGTTTATCCACAAGAATAACATCTGCATCCTTGTGCTTATCTATCATTCCCTTATTATGAAGCCCAAGAACATCAGCAACATTTTTAGTTACAAGTGATATAATCTTATCTTTCGGTATCTTTGAATTTTTCAATAATTCCTTAATTTCATCATAAAGTGAGCTTGGCTTCCCAATTCCAATACCCATAAATCTTCCACCATCGCCTAAAATAGGTAAACTTCCCTGAGAATCTGAAGAACAAGTAATATGTGCTATATCAACTCCTTTAGATAAAATCTCAGGAATTACATTACTTACACGTAAACTTTCCTCTTCCTTCACCCCACATACATAGCTACTCGTCAAATCAAAATATCCACCATTTCTTCCATACTCAATAGCTGAGTCCAACAAACTTCTATTTCTATTCACATGTGTAGGTATAACCTGTGATAAATTTACATCCTTATTTTTACAAATATCAAATAAATATCTAAGTCCTTCCTGAGAATCTCCTATATGAACATGTATAACTGCCTTTTTATTAGATAAAATACCTCCGACTCTAGCTTGGTAGATTATTTTTACAAATTCCTCAAAACTTGGACTAGAAGATCTATAATCTGATAAAGCAATCTCACCCACACCTATAACTTTAGGAATAAGCATGAGATCAGACTTTATATCTCCCGTTATAGTTTTTAATGGAATCTCATAAGAACCTGTATAAACATAACTACTTATACCTTCTTCTTCAAGCCCATAAGCCTTTGCTATCAAATTATTCATATTCCTACATACACTATCTGTACCAAGACATCCAACTACGGTAGTAGTTCCACAGGAAACTAAATCAATTACACTAACTTCAGGAGTCCTACTCCTAAAACCAGATTCCCCTCCTCCACCAGCTATATGAACATGAGAATCTATAATCCCTGGGAACATAATAAAATCGCTCCCATCTATAACTTCACACTCAACAAGAGGACTTACTTCATTTATTCTATTATATAATCCTGCTATTTTGTCAAACAAAAACAACACATCTTTCTTTCCTAAATATTTCGGAGCATAAACCTCTACATTTTTAATAATAGTCATCATATAAGATCTCCTCCTCGTAAGATACCTATTATTTATTTAATATGTTTAAAATCTGGTTCTTTACAGACAAAATCGAAGTTGAAGACATCGAAAATTCATCTAATCCATACTCTAAAAACTTAGGAATTGCTTCCTCATCTCCAGCCATCTCACCACACATTCCTACCCATTTACCCTCAGCATGTGCACCATCAATGGTCATTTTTATGAGAGATAAAACGGAAGGATGCATTGGATTATACAAATAGGCTACTTTTTCATTCATCCTATCACAAGCTAAAGTATACTGTATTAAATCATTTGTTCCAATTGAAAAAAAATCAACTTCTTTCGCAAATTCCCTCGCAGAAATCGCTGTTGAAGGAATCTCAACCATTATACCAATTTCAATTGATTTACTAACATTAACTCCATCGCTTAAAAGCTCATTTTCACACTCCTTCAAAATTTTCTTAGCTTGTCTAAACTCTTCAATACATGAAATCATTGGAAACATAATTTTAAGATTTCCATACACCGAAGCTCTAAGAAGTGCTCTAAGTTGTGTTTTAAATATATCTACTCTATCCAAACAAAGTCTTATGGCTCTGTACCCCAGAAAAGGATTCATCTCATGTCCCAAATCCAAATAATTAAGTTTCTTATCTCCACCTATATCTAAAGTTCTAATAACAACTGGTAATCCATTCATTTTCTCAAGAACTATTCTATAAGAATTAAATTGCTCATCCTCTGAAGGCATATCGTCTCTATCCATATATAAAAACTCAGTTCTAAATAAACCTATTCCATCTCCCCCATTTCCCAAAACCTGGTCAACATCTTTAGGAGATCCTATATTACCACAAATTTCAATATGCCGATCATTCTTATCATATATCTTTACATTCTTTAAGGACTTTAGCTTCCGTTTCTCTTCTTCATACTTCTCCATATTTATCTTAAACTCTTCTATTTCTGGAACACTTGGATTAACTATTACAACTCCCTCTACCCCATTTACTATAACGGTATCCCCATTTTTGACTATATCCGTTATGTTCTTCATTCCGACCACTGCAGGTATCTCCATCGTCCTAGCCATTATAGCTGAATGTGAAGTTCTCCCACCCACATTAGTTAAAAATGCACACACTTTATTCTTATCCAACTGTGCTGTATCAGACGGAGTTAAATCATTAGCTACAATAACGGTATCATTTTCTAACATCGAAATATCTTCCTGAATCCCTAAGATATTTCTCACTATTCTATCTGCCACATCTTTAATATCCGAAGCTCTCTCTCTCATATACTCATCATCTATACTCTGCATAATATCAACAAGTTCTTCTTTAACAGAATTAACAGAATATACCGCATCAAACTTTTTATCTTTCATTAAAGCCTTTATCTTATCAATAAACTCCGGATCTTCTAATATCATTTGATGACTTTCGAAAACTAATGACTCTTGTTTTCCAACTGTATCTTCTATTTTTTTTCTTATCTCCTCTAATTGACCCTTAGTCTTTACTAATGCATTTTCTAATTTTAATATTTCTAAATCTATATCATTAACCTTAGAGTCATTAATACTTATGGTCAAATCTTTTTTTATAATAACTTTTCCTATAGCATATCCTTTGGATGCTGCAATTCCCTTTACCATAGTTATCCTCCTAAAATAAATGCCAATGTAACACATTTATCCAAAATCCATGAACTAGCTCTTTTAAAATTTTCTATATACACACATATATTAGTGTAAATCTTTTCTATAATATATTCAATAAAAATTCTATTTATTTTTGTATTACACAACTGAAAAAAATTCTTTCCTAATCTCGTGATATCTACTCCCTAAATGTTTTGATATTTCTTCCTTTTTGTGTTTACTATTTATATCACAATTTATATATTCATCCTTACAAATGGGGCATTTTCTATAATCCATATTAACTTCACTTCTTTTTATAAATCTATTTTCAACTTTATCGTAAATCATGTATACCCCAAGCTTTCCTAGTTCATCCTCATCTTCAAGTAAAGACATATCATGTTTTAAATCTAGAGAACTCCTATTTATTATCAGGAAAACAATAGGACCATCTTCATCACTCATTACCATTTTAAAAGTCATGTCCTTTGTATACAATGATTCTAACTTTCCTATTATTAAATTCAATATTGATAGTGATATTTCAGATTTTTTAGTTTCTTTATAGTAAATAGATCTTATTATTACTACATTACCTTCACATTTTGAAAGTAAATTATCTATAAATATGTTCGACTGAATCCTTCCTTTGAAATTAAAAATCAATTTATATTACCTCCTTTAAAATACTCATCAATCGCCAAAACCATAGCATCACATATTTGATTTTGGTAAAGACTATTTTTTAGTTTCTCTTCCTCCTCCTTATTTGATAAAAATCCACACTCGACTATTACAGAAACACCTTCATAACCATCTCTGAGAATCAAATAATCATTTTTTACTCCCTTCGGTTGCCTATTTACATCTTGCATCAATGTATTCCTAAATTTTTCATGCATAAGTAAAGCAAGATATTTGCTTTTATCACTATACAATGGATACCAAACCTGAGAACCCTTAACCGAAGTATCTGAAAATTTATTCATATGTATACTTAAAAATATATCACATGAAACCTCTCTTTTCATTTTACATCTCTTATTTAAATCTTCCCTTTTCTTTTGTTTCAAATTTGATATGTCAGAAAGACAAATATCCTCATCCCTAGTCATAAATACTTTATAACCCTTATCAATTAGCTTATCTCTAAGAATCAATGAAATCTGAAGATTCAAATCTTTTTCCAAAGTATTCGAAGGAGAAACTGCACCTCCATCAACACCTCCATGACCAGGATCTATTAAAATAACTTTATCTTTTTCAATACATAACGTACCATAACCCAAATAGCATAACAGAAAAACGCTTAAAACCAGTAAACTAAACAAATTATATATTTTCATCATCGAAACTCCCTTTAATAATTTGTATCTTACCTCTTATGGTTGACGTTTTTATTTATTTTTATGTAAATGCATTTATACAAATATTCGAGTTTCATAAAAATACAAAATCTCTCAAATAGTTTAAATTCTTTATTTTACAAATCTTCCATAATACTTCTCAGTAATAAGCAAATGTGAAAACCGATATATGGAGTAACAGTAAACTCAATTCAAATTGAATGCGTATATAAACAATTTAATTAGTATAAAATAATATTTAGATTTTTGAAATAGCTTATATATTATTTAATTTCTTGGGGGAATTATGTAAATGAATGAATTAATAAAAAATATTGAAAAATCAATACCAGTGGCTCTTGACAGTTTAGTAAACTCAATTGATGGTCAAATTGAAACTGTAACGTTAGCTCAAGAACCAGGAGTTGGCATAACATTATTGTCAATTGGCAAAGGCGAATGCGTTGGACCACATTCTGCAAAAGGTTATGCCCTCGTCTATATCCATGATGGTATAGCAAATATAACAATAGGTGACAGAGAAATGGAAGTTAAAAAAGGAGATATAGTAGTTATGCCATCGAATATCCAGCATAAAGTCACAGCAAAAGAAAATATAAAAATGTTACTTGTTTTAGTAAAGGAAAACTAGAATTATGCAATATTTCAAAAATATAGAACCCTACAATGTATCTAAGTTAAATGATATTATTTCAGTTACAGGTAGAAAAATAGCAAGCAAGTCCATAATAGACAATGATTATATAGAAATTAGATTTTTTTCATTTGCTCAAGGTGAAGATATAGATAAAGAGTACTACGAAAAAGAAACCTTATTCATAGTCTTGGAAGGTAGCTTAAAAGTGCTTTATAATAAAAATTCTGAAGTGATTGTTAATGAAGGAGAAATGGTGTGTTTAGAGGCAAATATAAATTATGGTGTTAAAGCTTTAGAGCCATGCAAAATGTATACTATTTTAGTTAAATCCTAAACATAAAACCAAAAATTAAGTTTATGGCTATAAATTATTGCTATCAAGTATGTATTTAAGTAAAAATATCTTAAATGAAGTTCTGAAAATATTTATATCATAATATAAAAATAAACACCCATCACTAAAGGTTTAGTGTGATGGGTTGTTTTTATCATTATAAATATATTTTTTAATGTCTTGATTTAAATTATCATAAGAATAGATCTCAAATTAAATTATTTAAATTGCTTATATTTTAATTGTGACTATATTATATACAAATTAAGTATAGTATTAATTATTCAAAAATTTCTCTTTTTCTAAACTCTCCAGATACTTTCATTTATCTGCAAATAATAGCAATTCTATTTCCTCTATTATTTTCCAATAATTAAAACCATGTTTCCCCATTTTTGATTTTTCTTTTAAGGATATCATCTCTTTCTCACTTAGAATTACACGTTCAAGTGAATCTAAAATACCTTGTTCTGAATTATCACATAATAAACCATATCTCCCATTACCAAGGACTTCACGTGAACCAGAAACATTTGTACATATTATGGGTTTTTCAAGGATAATAGCTTCACAAATAACCAATGGATACCCTTCACCTAAGGATGATGATATGAATAAATCAGCAGCCTTTAAATATGGATATAGATTCGGTACAAATTCCTTTAAGATCACAGATTCTGAAACGCCCAATTGCTTGGCTAAATCTCTTAATTCATCTCTTAAATGTCCTTCTCCCAAAATAACTAACTGATGCTTATACTTTTTTGACAAATTAGCATGTGCCCTTATTAATCTATCAAATCCTTTTTGATAATCTAACCTTCCTATAGATATAATTGTAAATTTATCAAAAATTATGTCTTCTTCCAAAGATTTTCTTACTATGTTTTCAGACATTATGGGATTATAAATAACATGATTTCTAGAATTATTTTTAAATAATTTTAAAAATCCTTCTCTCACATCGTTTGATACGAAAACTATATCATCAAATCTATCGTAGCAATACTCTTCTTCTTTCAATTTAAATATAGATTTTGTCCAATGCAATACGGACAGATCTACATGAATCCACGCAATCTTTTTACTATTCTTGTTTGTTGAATATGAAATGAGTTTTGTTGCATATCCTTCTAGAAATGAAATCTCTACATCGAATTTTTCCTTAACTATATTGTTTATAATATAACCATAAAATATCTTAGGGCATTCCTTTATATAATGAAGTATATAAATTAGTTGGATATAATCTGAAACATAAAATGTTTTTACATTTTTAGGTATCTTATCTATATAAACTCCTCCATTTTGTAAAACTACTAAAGTTATTTCAAACTTCTTGCTATTAATTATGTTCAATATATCTATGAGTATCTTCTCAGCACCTGCTCCACTCAAGTTAGGTATAACAAATAATATCTTTTTAAATTTACATTTTTGATCAATACCATAATCATCTAAATGAGAATGGTTTTGTTTATATTCTCCATTTCTCCTTAGAATATATTTCCTCAATTTCATTATCCCTCCTTTTATACAAGAAAAGGATAACTCCTCGCTAATACGTTGTAGGTTGAACAAATTATTACACCCTCTTATAATTATTGTTTTTTCACTTTCGGTTTTATACAATATATCGAATCGAATTTAAAACAAGAACTTAGTTACGATATTGCAAAATAAAGATTCTTAATTGCATTCTCATCAAAAATTTTAAAATATCCATTACTTAGAGGTAAGTATAAACAAAAAATAGAAAATCTCATAAACTCAAGTATTCACTTAAATTCATGAGACTAATTTTAAATATGAAATTTATCTCTCCGAAGATCATCTGTATGATATACTCTAATTTGCATTCATTAACCTTTTTTCCAAATCTTGTTTTCGAATAAATCTAAAACTTAAATTTCCATGATTGTTTTAAAATACTGTGATTAAGTTCATATCTAAAATCTACATTCAATGTAAGAAAAATAGAAATCAGAAAAACAAAACCCCACGAATCCAAGAAAAATCTCGAATTCATGGGATCCATCTTTGCTTCTGAATTATCTCTTCGAAAACTGAGGAGCTCTCCTCGCCTTTTTCAACCCGTACTTCTTTCTCTCTTTCATTCTAGAATCCCTGGTTAAAAACCCCTCTTTCTTCAGTACAGACCTCAAACTCTCATCTGACTTAACCAATGCTCTAGCTATTCCATGCCTTATAGCTCCAGCTTGACCTGTAAATCCACCACCACGCACGTTAACCTTAACATCATATCTAGACAAAGTATCAGTTAAAACTAACGGCTGATTTACTATGTACTTCAAGGTATCTAATCCAAAATACTCATCCATGCTTCTCTTATTTATGGTCACATTCCCACTACCAGGTACTAAAAAAACCCTAGCAACTGATTTCTTTCTACCACCTGTTCCCATGTATTGAATTCTACTCAAAATAAATCCTCCATTCAAAACTAATATCTTAACTTTAACTCTCTTGGATTTTGAGCATGATGACAGTGCTCACACCCTCTATAGACTTTAAGCTTCTTCATTTGACTTCTCGCTAGAGGACCTCTTGGCAACATCCTTCTCACCGACTCATAGAATAAAAACTCCGGCTTCTTATCCAAAAGCTTCCTATAAGAGATCTCCTTAAGACCCCCTGGATACTGAGTATGGTACCTATAAAACTTCTGATCTAACTTCTTACCTGTTAAAACAACCTTATCTGCATTTAATACTATTACAAAATCTCCCACATCAATATTAGGAGTAAACTCAGGCTTATTCTTACCTCTCAAAATAGAAGCTATCTGACTGGAAGCCCTACCGAGAACCATTCCTTCTACATCAACAACATACCATTCTCTTTGAATTTCACCTTTCTTTGGCAAATATGACTTCATAATACCCTCCCAGTAAAAATGATATCTATAATATAAAAACCTGTAGCAAGTTGAATCCACCATTCTAAACACAAAAACAACACTAGTATTATAATAAACTTTACACTATATGTCAATTATCATAAAAAACTTTTTTAAGTGTCAATCCTTTAGCCTCACTCACAAATCCTGAAAGTCCTCTATTAGAAGACTCAATTATAAAAGGTATATCTTCTGAGTTTATTCTCCCCTGTCCTACCATTATTAATGTTCCAACAATTATTCTGACCATATTGTACAAAAAGCCATCGCCCACTACATCGTAGATTATAACATTCTCCTCTTTACGCAAATCACTATTAAATATTTTTCTAATTGTACTTTTAACACTAGAATTTTGACTCATAAAGGCTTTAAAATCATGTTCCCCCTCAAAATATTTTGATGCTCTTTGCATTTCTCCAAAATTTAAACTATGTTTGAAATGCATATGATCTACATATTTCGATGGTGGAAGTACTAGATCATTAAATATCTTATACTCATAATGTTTTTTACTCGCACAGTATCTAGAGTGAAATTTTTCATCTTCTTCATAACACTCAAACACTCTTATATCATAAGGAAGTTTTGAATTCATAGCATCCCTTATACCACATAATGGGACACTAAAATTGTAAATATTAAAATTACAATAGTACTCCAGTGCATGAACTCCTGAATCTGTCCGACTACACCCAAAAATGCTTATATCTTTCCCAAATATGTTACTAAACGTACTTTCAAGGACACCTTGAATGGTATTGCCACTTTTCTGTTTTTGAAATCCAACATAATTTGTTCCTAAATAAGAAATCTTCATACAAATATTCACTAAAACACCTACAAGAAAAAAATTAGAACTATTACCAACATAAATAAAACTAAACTTATAAAATCTTTTTTAGAAAATTTAAGCTCTCTGAATTTAAACCTACTCTCGCTGTCACAATAACAACGAGATTCCATAGCAATAGCTAATTCATCTGCCCTTCTAAAAGAGTTTATAAAAAGCGGAACTAAAATGGGAATAATGCTTTTTACCCTATTTATAATTCCACCACTTTCAAAATCTACTCCTCGTGATTTCTGAGCCTTTATTATTTTATTGGTTTCATCTAATAGCGTTGGGATAAATCGAAGTGCTATACTGATCATAAGAGAAATTTCACCAGCAGGTACTTTTAATTTTTTGAGAGGTCTCATCAAACTTTCAAATCCATCAGTAAGCTCTGTCGGAGATGTAGTTAAAGTTAAAATGGTCGATCCAATTATCATAAATATAACTCTAAAGCTCATAAATAAGGAAGATATCAAAGCCTTATCATATATTTTTAAAAACCCAATGCTTAAAACTACATTTCCCTCTCTTATCAAAAACACATTGAATATATATGTAAAAACTATAAACATACTTATTGTCTTTATAGCCTTAAATAAGTAATATATCCTCATATTAGACAGAAAAGAAACTACAACAACTAATAAAAAATACGCTAAATATTGAATTATACTATTACTTAAAAATACTCCAAAGATATATATAATATTGAGCATTATCTTAGTTCTTGGATCGAGAGAATGTACAAAAGAATCCGTCTTTACATATTGACCAATTATAATATTATCTATCATTTTTAATTCCTCTTGTTTTTAAAATAATTGCACAGAGCATTTTCCATTTCAAAAACGCTTCTTGGAAATTTATCAAGTATTAACCCTTTATCTTTTAAACTTAGACATAGTTTTATCAGATATGGACTTTCGATTTTGTACTTAGATAGAATTTCCTGATTCTTAAAAAACTTCTCCGTTTCTTCAAAACTTATAACTCTCCCACCATCCATCAACATAATTCTATCAGAGAGCCTATAAGCTAAATCCATAATATGAGTAACTATAATAATAGTTTTACCAAATTCTTTATTCAATTTTTCTATTATCAACATTATTTCTTCTCGAGTTTTAGGATCCAACCCAACAGTTGGCTCGTCTAAAATAATATAATCTGGATTTAAAACTAGCATAGACGCCAAAGAAACCTTTCTTTTTTCACCACCACTAATCTCAAATGGACTCTTATCTTTATATTCATCAAAATCTAACGATACCATATTCATTGCTGATCTAACTTTTTTTCCTATGATATCATCATTTTGACCACGAATCTTAAGGGAGAAAGAAATATCCTTATATATACTATCCTCAAAAAATTGATACTCTGGATACTGAAATGAAAATCCAAACTTCCTTCTGATGTCAACATTTTTTATCTTTTTATCTTTGGCATTTAACGAATCCACTATTATATCACCTGAAAAATCCTTAAATAAAAGATTCATAAGCTGAACAAGAGTTGATTTTCCACTTCCAGTGTGTCCAATAATAGAAACTATTTCTCCCTTGTTAATTTTAAAATTTATATTATATAGAACTTTATTTTCAAAAGGGGTATTTTTAAGATATGTATACTCTACATTTTTAAATTCAATCGACATAACAAATCAACGAGTTCCTCCAAATTAAAAATATTATCCTCGTTATGGAAACCTAACCTTTTAAGAGTATTTGAAATCTTACATGACGATGTTGTATCCAAATTATTTTCAAACAAAAAATCCTCATTTGATAGAATCTTTCTGGGACATCCGTTATATTTTAAAACTCCATTGCTTAAAACTACAATTCTATCAGCAAGAAGAGATTCATCTATAAAATGTGTTATAAGCACAACAGCTATTCCATATACCCTATTTATCTCAGTCAATATAGACAATATTTCATTTTTACCTTTCGGATCTAGCATGGAAGTAGATTCATCAAAGATTATATATCTAGGCTTCATTGACAAAACCCCAGCTATGGAAACTCTCTGTTTCTGTCCTCCTGATAGCATATTTATATTACGATCCTTGTATTCGAACATATCTACTTTCCTTAAAGCTTCATATGCTCTATCCTGTATTTCTTTTCTATCGCGTAATGTATTTTCAAGTCCAAATACCACGTCATCCATAACAATGGTAGATACAATTTGGTTATCAGGATTTTGGAATACAATAGATACGACCTTTCTTATATTTAAAATATTGACTCTATCTTTAACGCTCATAGAGTCTACAAAAATATCTCCTTCTTTAAGTTCATAAATTCCATTGATTAATTTTGATAGAGTAGACTTCCCAGAACCATTACCTCCAAGGATACAAACGAATTCTCCCTGATTTATAGTAAGATTTACATTATTTAAAACATACTTTTCATTTCCCTCATATTTAAATGATACATTTTTAATTTCTATACAATTATCCATATCAATTCCTTTTTTAATCTATATGCATATCTCATTATACCAAAATTTCCAAAAAAACAAAAAGAGAAATTAAGACAAGATTCCTAATTTCCCAAATAAAACTAAACCAGCTCTAAAATGGCCATCTCAGATCCATCTCCTCTTCTTGGACCCGTCTTTAGGACTCTGGTATAGCCACCATTTCTCTCCTGATACTTAGATGCAATTTCGTCAAACAGAACCTTAACAACTTGCTTCTCTTTAACGAATGATAAAACTTGACGCCTTGAATGCAAGTCACCCCTCTTAGCAAGGGTTATCATTTTTTCTGCTATACTTTGTGTCTCCTTCGCCCTAGTAAATGTTGTAACTATCCTGCCGTGCTTTAAAAAACTTGCAGTAAGATTTTTAAGCATAGCAAGCCTATGATCTGTTGGTCTACCTAATTTTCTCTGCCAAGCCAAATTAAACACCTCCTATTATTCATCACTTTGTCTTAAACTCAAACCTAGATCTTTGAGTTTTTTCTCAACTTCCTCTAGGGATTTTTTCCCTAAGTTTCTAACTTTCATCATATCTTCAAGAGACTTCTGAGCTAATTCTTGAACTGTATTTATACCAGCACGCTTCAAGCAATTGTAACTTCTCACAGAAAAATCAAGTTCCTCAATAGTCATTTCAAGAACCTTTTCTTTCTTATCTTCCTCTTTTTGAACCATAACAACAACTTCATTTGCCTCTTTGGTCAAACCTAAAAATAACTTGAAGTGTTCAATTAGAATCTTAGAGGAATAACTTATAGCTTCATCGACTTTTATGGATCCATTAGTCCATACTTCTACCGTTAATTTATCATAATCCGTAATCTGACCTACTCTAGTATTTTCTACTAAAAAATTGACTCTCTTAACAGGTGTATATATGGAATCTATTGGAATATATCCTATACTATTTTCAATCTTATTTTTATTCTGTGGAACATATCCTCTACCTTTATTTACTGTAATCTCCATATTTAAATGTCCATCGTCCTCAAGAGTTGCTATATGTAAATCTTTATTTATAATTTCAATTCCATCTGCTACCTGTATATCCTCAGCCCTAGCAATTCTACTTCCCTTAACATCTAAATATAAAGTTTTACTACTGTCATCATCCATCCTTAAAGCCAACTCTTTTATATTCAAAATTATCTCTGTCACATCTTCTTTTACACCCTTAATTGTAGAAAATTCATGTAACACTCCCTCAATTTTTATAGACGTAGTAGCAACTCCTGGCAAAGATGAGAGTAATATTCTTCTCAAAGAATTACCAAGCGTAGTACCATATCCTCTTTCTAAAGGTTCGATTACATATTTACCATAAGTTCCATTATCATTTGACTCCACACATTCAATTTTAGGCGTTTCAATATCAAACATATAAAAAACCTCCCTTAATATAAATTTTTAAGGGCAACTGATCCAAAAATTACTTACTGTAAAACTCTACGATCAAAGTTTCATTAAATTGTACATTCAAATCATCTTTTGAAGGTATTGACAACACCCTTCCTCTATATCTCTCACCATCTATACTGAGCCATGTAGGAACTGAAGAACTTCCTTCCAACAGGTATTTAAACTTATTAATAGAACGACTTTTCTCATTTATTTCTATAATATCATTAATTTTAACTGTATAAGACGGAATATTCACTCTACGACCATTTACACAAAAATGACCATGCGAAACCAATTGCCTAGCTTCCCTCCTAGAGTTCGCAAAACCTAATTTAAAAGCTACATTATCAAGCCTCATTTCAAGAAAATTAATCAAATTCTCACCAGTTACACCAGATTTTCTATCGGCTTTAGCATATGTAAGTTTAAATTGTTTCTCAAGCATGCCATAAATTCTCTTAGCTTTTTGCTTTTCTCTAAATTGTATACCATAGTTTGATAACTTTTTCCTCATTTGACCATGTTGACCTGGAGCTCCAGCACTCTGTCTCCTGATTACTGAACATTTACTGGAATAGCATCTATCTCCCTTTAAAAATAACTTTACTCCTTCCCTTCTGCACAATTTACATTGTGGACCATTGTACTTAGCCATATTACACCTCCAAATTATACCCTTCTCCTCTTAGGTGGTCTACATCCATTATGAGGAATAGGTGTTACATCCTTTATTAAAGTAATCTCGAGCCCAGCTGCTTGCAAAGATCTTATCGCAGCTTCTCTTCCTGACCCTGGACCTTTAACATACACTTCAACACTCTTTAAACCATGTTCCATAGCACTCTTAGCAGCAGTTTCAGCTGCCATCTGTGCGGCATAAGGTGTACTTTTTCTAGATCCTTTGAATCCTAAAGCACCTGCACTAGACCAAGCCAATGTATTTCCTCTAATATCAGTTAAAGTAACTATTGAATTATTAAATGTTGATTTTATATGTGCTGAACCACAATCTACATTTTTTTTATCCTTTTTTCGCCTACTTACTTTTTTAGCCTTTTGAACTGCCATAAAAATTATTCACCCCTTACTTTTTCTTATTTGCTATTGTTTTTCTCGGCCCTTTAACAGTTCTTGCATTAGTCTTAGTTCTCTGACCTCTTAAAGGCAATCTCTTTCTGTGCCTTATCCCTCTATAACACCCGATCTCTATAAGACGCTTTATATTTAAAGCCACATCTCGTCTTAAATCACCTTCAACTTTAAGATTTTTATTTATAAAATCCCTAATTGAATTTATTTCCTCTTCAGTCAAATTTTTTACTCTGGTATCCCCATCTACATTAGTTTCTTTTAATATTTTCCTAGCTGTAGATATTCCTATACCATATATATAAGTCAAACTAACTTCAACCCTCTTATCTTTAGGTATATCAATACCCGAAATTCTAGCCATATTCAAAATTCACCTCTATTCTTATCCTTGTTTTTGTTTATGTTTTGGTATATCACATATAACCATCACTCTTCCTTTTCTCTTTATTATTCTACATTTTTCACAAATCGGTTTAACAGACGCTCTAACCTTCATTATAACATCCTCCTATAAATTACTTAGCTCTCCAAGTTATTCTACCACGGGTTAAATCATAAGGGGACATTTCTATCTTAACTTTATCTCCAGGAATGATTCTTATAAAATTCATTCTCAATTTCCCTGAAATATGTGCAAGAATTATATGTCCACTCTCAAGTTCAACTTGAAACATGGCATTAGGTAAAGACTCTTTAACTATACCTTGCATCTCTATAATATCATCTTTAGCCATCCTTTAACCCTCCCAATCAAATACAAACAGACTTTATGACCAAAAAGTCTATAAGGTTATAATTTCCGGTTCATCCGAAGTTACTATTACGGTATTTTCATAATGAGCCGATAAACTACCATCTTTCGTCACAACCGTCCAATTATCACCCAAAACTTCAACATCATCTTTTCCTATATTCACCATAGGTTCTATTGCTAGAGCCATACCCTTCTTCAACATCGCTCCATATCCCCTTTTACCAAAATTAGGTATTTCAGGTAATTCATGCAAATCTTTTCCGATACCATGACCGGTAAAGTCCTTAACAACTGAATATCCTCTACTCTCAACATAAGTCTGAATAGCATTAGATATATCTCCAATTCTGTTAGATTCTCTTACATAATTTAGGGATTCAAAAAAACTTTCCTTAGTAACCCTTACTAAATCAAGTGCCTCTTTATTTGCTTCTCCAATAATAAATGTTCTAGCTGCATCTGCATGAAAATTGTAAATGTTAGCTCCACAATCTACGCTAATAACATCGCCATCTTTCAATATTCTTTCGCCAGGTATTCCATGTATAACTTCATGATTTATAGAGATACAGAGAGTAGACGGAAAACCGTAATATCCTTTAAAAGAGGGGATCGCACCACAACTTAATATATACTCTTCTGCCTTATTATCTAAATATTTCGTACTAACTCCACACTTCAGTATCGATTCTACTAAATTTAAAGTATCCTTAACTACAACACCTGCTTTCCTCATTAAGGAAATTTCATAATCATTTTTTATATAAATCATAATACTCTCCTACAACATCCTTAATATTATTAAAAACATCCTCAACACTACCTGAAGCTTTGATTTCATACAAAACATTCAAACTTCTAAAATACTCTATAATACCAGATGTCATTTCATAATAGATTTTCAATCTATTATGAAAAACTTTTTTCGTATCATCTGACCTATGAATAAGATTCCCTCCACACCTATCACACACACCTTGCGACTTTGGGACAAAATTTTCTAAATTATATACGGTACCACAATTTATACAAACTCTACGTCTTAAAATTCTATTCAAAATATCTGCTTTATCAGAATTCAGATATATAACAATATACTTGGAATCTCTTAAAATATTCGTAACACAAAACAATGCTTGATTCATAGTCCTAGGATAACCATCAAGCAAATACGATGAAGTTAAAATTCCTTCTTCCTTCATTTTATATACCAGATTATTTATAGTATCATCTTGTACAAACTTTCCCTCATTCAAATCAGATCTACTTATAAACTTTCCTATACCAGTACAGTCATATACATGCTTTCTCAATATATCTCCAGTGGAAATATGCTCAACACTAAAAAATTCACAAACCAATTTAGATTGAGTACCTTTACCAACTCCTGGGGGTCCTATCAGTAATATCTTCACCAAACCATCTCCGATTTACTTTAAAAATCCTTGATAATGCCTAAGAATTAATTGAGATTCAAGCTGTCTCATAGTATCTACGGATGTTCCTATGAGTATCAAAAGCATTGTACCACCAAACTGCAGACCTTTGAATGGAGTAACTAAATCCATAAATATGGGAAATAAAGCTAGTATAGCTCCAAATACCCCACCTATTATAGAAATTCTATCAAGTATTTTCTCGATATATTTAGCAGTCTGTTCACCTGGTCTTATTCCAGGAATAAATCCAGCCGACTTATTCATATTTTCAGCCATCTCATCTGGTTTATATGTAACCTGAGTGTAAAACCATGTAAAAAATACTATCAAAATAGCAAACAATAAAATATACAATATTGAATTTATCCTAAACGGACTATACGTACCATTTACTAAAACCTTATTAATCCAAGAATCTTCAGTAAAGAAAGCCCCTATAGTAGCTGGAAATTGGAGTACAGAAGTAGCAAAAATTATGGCTATAACAGCAGACCCTGTTATACTAAAAGGTATATGTGCTTGATTATTCATACTTTTCCCTGACAACTGTTTACCAGCATATTGAACAGAAACTCTTCTTTCAGCTAAACTCATGTATATAGTCCAAACCAACATACCCAGTGCCACAATTAAAAATATTGCAATCTCTATTAGACCTACCTCTCCTGATTCATTTAATGCCTGTACTTGTGCAATCATTGTAGGAAATCTAGAAACTATATTTGCAAATATAAACAAAGAAACCCCATTCCCTATACCATGCAAACTTACCTGATCCCCTATCCATACTAAAAGAGTAGAAGCAGTTACTAAAGTCACTACTATAAATATTAAAGAAAACACAGATTGATTTTGTATAGCACCAACATTAGATATCAAAAGATAGCTTCCAAAAGATTGAATAAATGCCAACAATATAGATAAATATCTAGTAATATTTTGTAACTTTTTTCTACCCTCTTCACCTTCTTTAGATAACTGTTCAAACTTAGGTATAGACATAGAAAGTAACTGTACTATAATAGAAGCATTAATATAAGGCACAACCCCCAACGCAAATATACTAAACCTTTCTAGTGCCCCACCTGATATTAGATCATAAAATCCAAATAACCCTGTAGAAGTTATTTGTTTTAAACTTTCTGTGTTAACTCCAGGAATAGGTATGTAATTCCCCAATCTAAATATAAAAACTATAAATAGGGTAAATATTATCCTTTTTCTAAGTTCTCTAATTTTAAAGGCATTCCTTAAAATTCTGAACATTTAACTTAAATCACCTCTGCTTTTCCACCAACAGCCTCAATCTTTTCTTTAGCTGACTGTGAAAATTTAGAAACTTTAACAGTTAAACTCCTTTCCAAATTGCCCTTTGCAAGTATTTTTACACCATTTTTCAAATTTCCAACAATGCCTTTTTTAATCAATATTTGCTCTGTAATTTCTTCCCCATCATCAAATATATTAAGCCTATCTAAATTCAAAATAGCATATTCTTTCTTAAATAAATTTTTAAATCCACGTTTAGGAACACGTCTATATAAAGGCATTTGACCACCCTCAAATCCCAATCGTACTCCACCACCAGTTCTAGCTTTTTGTCCCTTCTCTCCTTTACCTGAGTTCCTTCCTAATCCTGATCCTGTACCCCTACCAATCCTCTTACGCTCCTTCTTACTACCAGGAGCCATTTTTAATTCATGTAACTTCACATTATTAACCTCCTTAAAGTTCAGTGACATCCAACAAAAACTTAACCCTGCTTACCATCCCCATTATAGAAGGACTAACTTCATGATCAACTACATTACCTATTTTTCTCAAACCCAATGAGTAAACGGTATTTTTTTGTTTGTCAGTCCTACCAATTAAACTACGCTTCAACCGAATTCTTATTTTACTCATATTAATTAATCCTCCTAACTTATAATCTCAGCAACACTCTTACCCCTAAGCTCAGCTATTTCACTTAGTGTCCTTAAAGATAGCAACGCTCGTATAGTAGATTCAACTACATTTTTAGGATTATTAGAACCTAAGGACTTGGCCGTAATATTCTTTATTCCAACCAATTCAAGAACACTTCTAACAGGTCCACCCGCTATTATTCCAGTACCCCTTTTAGCTGGCATTATTAAAACCTTAGCCTTACCAAATATACCTACAACTTCATGAGGTATAGTATCTTTAACTATAGGTACAAAAACTAAATTTTTTTTAGCTTCCTCAATGCCCTTCCTAATAGCATCTGGAACCTCAGTAGATTTTCCTGTCCCAACTCCAACCTGACCCTTACCATCTCCAACAACAACTAAAGTGCTAAACCTAAAATTCCTACCACCTTTAACCACCTTAGTAACTCTGTTTATAAAAACTACCTTTTCCTTTAAATCTGACATACCATTATTTTTCATATCCTATCCCTCCTTTATTATTAGAATTGTAATCCCTCTTCTCTCGCACCCTCAGCTAATTCAGATACTCTTCCGTGATACAAGTACCCACCTCTATCAAATACAACTTTATTAATCGAGTTTCTTAGAGCTTTTTTAGCCAATATCCTTCCAATTTCTCTAGACGCCAATTTATTGCTACCAACTCCATTAAATTCTCTATCTAAAGTAGATGCAGAAACCAAAGTATTTCCATTAACATCATCTATCAATTGAGCATATATATTTTTAGAACTTTTAAAAACACATAATCTAGGTACATCTACAGTTCCGGAAACTTTCTTTCTTATTTTAAGATGCCTCCTTTTCCTTTTCCTAGATTTATCAAACTTAAGTGCCATCTACACTTCATTTCCTTTCTTCATTAATATTTATTATTTTTTACCTGTTTTGCCTTCCTTCCGCCTTATAACTTCAGTAGAATATTTTATCCCCTTACCTTTATATGGCTCAGGTTTTCTCCATTGTCTAATTTTAGCTGCAATTTCACCAACCAGCTGCTTATCTATGCCTTTAACTACTATCTGAGTCTGATTTGGAACCTCATACGTAATACCTTCAACATTATCAATTTCAACATTATGAGAATACCCTAAATTTAAAATTATACTCTTCCCTTTTAATTGAGCTCTATATCCAACTCCATTTAACTCTAAAATCTTCTCATATCCTCGAGAAACACCTTCAACCATATTATAAATAAGTGCTCTAACTAATCCATGCATTTGCTTGTATCTTTTAGTTTCACTTTTCCTACTCACAACTATAGTGTTATTAACCTGAGTTATAACAACTTCATTGGGCATCTTTTTGGTCAATAATCCCTTACTTCCCTGTACAGTTACAACATTATCTGAATCAATCTTAACAACTACTCCATCAGGCAAAGTAACAGGCAATCTACCAACTCTAGACATAATAATACCTCCTACAAATCTATTGTTACCAAATATAACAAATTACCTCTCCACCTAGACCTAACTCTCTCGCCTTTCTATCAACCATAATTCCTTTAGATGTAGATATTATAGCTATTCCCAGTCCACTCAATACTCTTGGAACATTATCTTTTTTACAATATACTCTTAACCCAGGCTTAGAAATTCTCTTAAGTCCTGTTATAACTCTTTCGTTATTCTTACCGTATTTTAAATTAACCTTTATCATTGGTATAACACCATCACTATAATCTTCATATGACTTTATATAACCTTCATCTAACAATATTCTCAATACTTCTTTTTTAATTTTCGAAGTAGGCACTTCCAAAACTTCACGTTTTATCATGTTAGCATTTCTTATTCTCGTTAATAAATCTGCTATTGGATCCGTCATCACCATAATTTTAATACCTCCTCTCCATAATCCTACCAACTAGACTTGGTACATCCTGGAATTTGCCCTTTATAAGCTAACCCTCTAAAACAAATTCTACATATCCCAAATTTTCTTAACACAGCATGTGGTCTTCCACACAAATTACATCTAGTATAAACTCTCGTCTTAAATTTAGCTGGCTTTTTCCATTTTTCTACAATTGCCTTACGCGCCACAAATCTTACCTCCTTCTTAAATTAATTTGCAAAGGGCATTCCTAGAAATCTTAATAATTCTCTTGCCTCTGCATCATTATCAGTAGTTGTTACAAATACAACTTCTAATCCTCTTATTTTATCTATTTTATCATACTCTATTTCTGGAAAAATCAAATGTTCCCTTATTCCCAAAGTATAATTACCCCTACCATCAAAGCTTTTCTCAGGAACTCCTCTAAAATCCCTAACTCTAGGCAAAGCTATATTCAACAATTTATCCATGAAATCATACATTCTATTCTTTCTGAGAGTAACCTTACAACCTATTGGCATATTCTCTCTTAACTTAAAATTTGAAATAGACTTTTTCGCCTTACAAACTACCGGCTTTTGACCACATATAAGTGATAAGTCTTTAATAACGGAATCTAAAATCTTAGCATTATCCTTTGCCTCACCGACTCCCATATTTACAACAATTTTTTCCACCCTAGGTACCTGCATTCTATTTTTATACCCAAACTTTTCAATTAAACTGTTGACTATATCATTCGTATACCTATCTTTCAATCTAGACAATACTCACAGCTCCTTTTTAATTACATTCTCTTTTTGCAATGTCTACACACTCTTATCTTACTTCCATCTTCTAAAAATTCGTACTTTATCCTTGTTGTTCTTTTACAGTCTTCACAATAAAGCATAACTTTAGCTGCTTTAATAGCTGCCTCTACCCTTATTATTCCACCCTGCATATTATCCTTACTTGGTTTTTTATGTTTGGAAACAATATTGATCCCGCTGACTATCACACTATTTTTTTTCGGATTTACTTTAAGCACTTCTCCTATTTTATCTTTATCCTTTCCAGAAATAACTAAAACCTTATCATTTTTCCTAACATGCATACTATAAATAACCTCCAAATTACAAAACTTCTGGAGCCAAAGACAATATCTTCATACAATCTTTTTCTCTCAACTCTCTAGCAACTGGTCCAAAAATCCGTGTACCTCTTGGTTGACCATCATCCTTTAATATAACTACAGCATTATCATCAAATCTTATGTACGATCCATCAGTACGACCTAATCCCTTAACTGTTCTAACTATTATAGCCTTAACTACATCTCCTTTTTTCACAACTCCACCTGGTGATGCATTTTTTACACTAGCAACTATGATATCTCCGATGTTACCACTTTTTCTTCTAGAACCCCCCAAAACACGTATACACATTACCTCTTTAGCGCCAGTATTATCAGCAACTCTAAGTCTACTCAACTCCTGTATCATACATTTTCACCTCCCAATTTTATTTAGCACGCTCTAGTATCTCAACCAATCTCCATCTCTTTTGCTTGGATATGGGCCTAGTTTCCATTATCAAAACTTTATCATTAATATTAGCATCTTCATTCTCATCATGCACTTTAAACTTGTTAGTAACCTTGAGTACTTTACCATATAGAGGGTGATTCTTCTTTCCTTCAACAGCAACAACGATAGTTTTTTGCATCTTATCAGATACAACCACACCTACTCTAACTTTTCTAGAATTTCTTTCCACCATAAAACCTCCTTTATTTAATTACTTTAATCGCTTTATTTCCTCTTCTCTAATGACAGTTTTTATCTGCGCAATAGACTTCTTAACCTCACGTATTCTCATAGAATTTTCCAACTGCCCAATAGCCAATTGAAATCTCAAATTGAAAAGTTCTAACTTTAAGTCTAAAACCTTATTATTCATTTCACTAAGATCTAGATTCCTTATTTCATCTAATTCTTTAATTTTCATAATGCTTGTTCACCACTCATTTCATTAAAATCTTTTCTAGTTAAAAATTTCGTCTTTATGGGTAATTTATGTGAAGCTAACCTCATTGCCTCTCTAGCCAAATCTTCAGAAACTCCTGATAATTCAAACATTACTCTACCAGGTTTTACAACCGCAACAAAATACTCAGGTGCTCCTTTACCAGACCCCATACGTACTTCTGCCGGTTTTTTAGTAACGGATTTATGAGGAAAAATTTTTATGTGTAACTTACCGCCTCTTTTGATGTACCTATTTATCGCAATCCTAGCTGCCTCTATTTGATTACTGGTTATCCAATCACTCCCCATAGCAACCAGTGCATAATCACCATACGCAATCTTATTACCAGCTTTTGAGTTTCCCCTCATTCTTCCTTTTTGAATCCTACGATATTTAACTTTTTTAGGTATCAACATAATTCTATAAATTCCTCCTTTCCACGAACTCTAAACAACGTCTGAAACCTTTTTATTAGGAAATACCTCTCCCTTATATATCCATACCTTAACTCCTAATTTTCCATATGTAGTATCAGCCTCTGCAAATCCATAATCTATATCTGCTCTCAAAGTCTGCAAAGGTATAGTTCCCTCATGATAATGTTCAGTCCTAGCTATATCTGCTCCTCCTAATCTACCTGAAACACATGTTTTAATTCCTAATGCTTTCATTTTCATAGTCCTTTGCATAGCTTGCTTCATAGCTCTCCTAAACGAAACTCTTCTCTCAAGTTGTAAAGCTATATTCTCAGCAACTAACTGGGCATCCAAATCAACCGCTTTAACCTCTACAATATTCACAATTATTAAGCTATTACTTGAAATTATTTTTTGAACATCAGCTTTAACTATTTCTATACCTGCTCCACCTTTACCTATTATTACACCTGGCTTAACAGTATATATACTAATTTTAATTTTCTTAATACTTCGTTCTATATCTATTTTTGATATACCAGCTGAATAGTATTTTTTCTTCAAGAGTTTTCTTACTTTGAAATCTTCACTTAAAAAGCGAGAAAAATCTTTTTTATCAGCATACCATCTTGAAGACCAATCCTTAATTATGCCAATCCTTAAACCATGTGGATTAACTTTTTGACCCATACCTTCACAATACCTCCTTTATTTTACACTCTCTCCAACAATTAACGTGATGTGACTAGTCCTTTTATTAATTCTAAATGCCCTCCCTTGAGCTCTAGGCTGAAATCTCTTAAGTATAGGACCATTGTTCACATATGCCTCTTTCAAAATAAGATCACTACCACTAAGTCCATTATTATTTTCAGCATTAGCCACAGCAGACTTCAAAACTTTTTCTATAATCTTAGAAGCCCTCTTATCTACGCACATTAATATTGCATATACATCTTTAACTAGCTTACCTCTTATTAATTTTAGTACAATATTAACCTTTCTAGATGAAATTCTTACATACTTTGCAACGGCTCTAGTATCCAATTTTTTAAAACTCCTTTCTCTTTTATCTAATCTTAGACGTCCTTTGATCCGCATGACCTTTATACGTTCTAGTTAAAGCAAATTCACCTAATTTATGCCCAACCATATCTTCCGTTATGTACACAGGCACATGTTTTCTTCCATCATGAACTCCAATTGTATGACCTATCATTTCAGGAAATATAGTAGAACTTCTTGACCAAGTCCTTATAACTTTTTTCTCACCATTCCTATTCATCTCTATTACCTTATCTAGCAAAACTTTTTGAATAAATGGACCTTTCTTAGTTGATCTACCCAAGACTAATCCTCCTTTCTATACTTAACTTCTCTTCCTAATTATAAAATTATTTGAATATTTTTTATTTTTTCTAGTTTTATAACCTAACGTTGGAACACCCCAAGGTGATACTGGACCAGGCCTACCTATAGGGCTTTTCCCTTCGCCTCCACCATGAGGATGATCACAAGGATTCATGACTGATCCCCTAACTGTAGGTCTAATACCTTTGAATCGATTTCTTCCCGCTTTACCTATACTAATTATCGAATGAGATTCATTAGACAAAACACCTATAGTTGCTCTACATTCGCTCCTTATGTACCTCATTTCTCCACTTGGTAATCTCAATGTAGCATATCCACCATCTTTAGCCATAAGCTGTGCACACAATCCAGCAGATCTAACAATTTGACCACCTTTACCTGGTTTTATTTCTATATTATGGACCATAGTTCCAACTGGTATATTAGCTAAAGGTAAACAATTTCCAGGTTTTATATCAACATCAATACCAGAAGAAATTCTATCTCCAACTTTCATTCCACTAGGTGCAAGTATATATCTTTTATCTCCATCCATATAAAATATCAGTGATATAAATACGGATCTATTAGGATCATACTCAACTGTCTTCACGATCCCTATCACACCATCTTTATCCCTTTTAAAATCAATAATTCTATACTTTTTTTTATTTCCACCACCTCTATGCCTTACAGTTATCTTACCTTGCGAATTTCGCCCCCCACTTTTCCTCAAGCCATAAATTAAAGATTTTTCAGGCTTATAAGTTGTTATTTCCTCATAAGAATTAACAGTCATATTTCTTCGAGAAGGGGTCGTTGGATTTAATTTTTTTACTCCCAAAACTTTTTCCTCCTTTTATTTAAATCAATTACTGCATAGAATCAAAGAACTCTATCGCTTTACTACTTTCAGTAAGCTGAACTATAGCCTTCTTAAAATCAGCCCTCTTACCCTGACACATTCTGACTCTCTTTTTCTTCCCCAAATAATTCATTGTAAAAACTCTTTCCACATCAACATCAAATATCTTACAAATTGCGTTCCTTATCTGAATCTTATTGGCATTCTTGTGTACAATAAATGTATATTTTCTCTCACTCATAAGAGCCATACTCTTTTCTGTTATAATCGGCCTTACTATAATATCATAATCTGTTAATCTCACCTAGAATACACCTCCTCAAGTTTTCTTACTGCACCTTGAGTAATAACAAGCTTTTCATATCTTAGCAAATCATAAACATTTATATTGTTAACCGGTATAACCTTAACATCTTTTAAATTTGTACTAGATCTATAAACATTTCTATTAACATTCTCAGTAACTAATAAAAGTTTACTATCAATTTTTAAATTCTCTAAAACTTTAATCATATCTTTAGTTTTTGGAATTTCAAAAGAAATATCGTCTAAAATCAAAATCTGATTCTCTTTTACTTTGCTCGTTAAAACTGATCTGATAGCCACTCTCCTTAAAGATTTTGAAATACTTTTACGATAACTTCTTGGTTTAGGTGCAAAAACAACACCACCGTGTATCCATTGAGGAGATCTTATAGACCCTTGTCTTGCCCTACCTGTACCTTTCTGTCTCCATGGTTTCTTACCTCCACCTGAAACTTCAGATCTCGTTTTCGCAGATTGAGTGCCTTGTCTTTTATTTGAAAGTTGAGATACAACAACCTGATGCACCGCATATTCCTTTATCTCAACATCAAACAATTTTTTAGCTAACTCCAACTCACCAACTTTTTCACCGGTCACATTATGTACATCTATTTTCAGCATATAATTTTCCTCCTTTCAAAGCTTATTACACCTTAACACAGTCTCTAATTTGAACTATAGAATTATTTGGACCAGGTATACATCCTTTTATTAAAATAATATTCTTTTCTGCAATAACTTCAATAATTTCAAGGTTTTGTATAGTACACTTCCTACCACCCATTCTACCAGGCATCTTTTTATTTTTAAAAGTTCTAGAAGGATCAGATGAAGCACCCATTGAACCAACGGATCGATGAAATTTAGAACCATGTGACATAGGTCCCCTATGACCGTTCCACCTTTTAATAGTCCCTTGAAACCCCTTTCCTTTTGAAACACCTATAACATCCACTATTTCACCGGCTGAAAAAATATCAACTCCTATTTTAGATCCAACCTTATAAATAGAACAATCATCTAACCTAAACTCTTTCAAATATCTCTTGAATTCAATTCCCGCTTTGTTAAAATGTCCCTTCATAGGATTATTGATCGATTTATCTTTTATAAATCCATATCCAATCTGTACAGCCGCATATCCTTCTTTATCCACGGTTTTGATTTGAGCCACAAAATTAGGCTCAACAAGTATAACACTCACAGGTACCATATTACCATTTTTTATAAAAACTTGAGTCATACCTATCTTTTGACCAAGCAACGATTTTTTCATAAAAATTCCTCCTTTTATGAGCGGATTGAAAAATAGAACTTCAGTCAATCATAAAATAATACTTACAACTTCAATTCGATATCAACACCAGTTGGAATATCTAATCTCATAAGAGCATCTACGGTCTTAGGAGTAGGATCAACTATATCAATTAATCTTTTATGTGTTCTTATTTCAAACTGTTCTCTCGAATCTTTATATTTATGTGGAGATCTTAGTATAGTAATCTTCTCTTTCCTAGTTGGAAGAGGAATCGGACCACATACCCTAGCACCAGTACCGCTAGCAGTCTCGACTATTTTAAGTACTGCATTATCTAGCATAACATAATCAAAAGCCTTAAGTTTTATCCTTATTTTTTGTCTAGAACTCATAATGTCCCTCCTTATTTCAAAATAATATGCCATTCCTCAGTAATTAAACATATAACATCTTATCTCTTACTAATACATGCGTAGCCACCTAATTATACTACAAAGGAAAACACAACTCAATAATTATTTACACCGCACCTAAAGTAAAGAAGACTAGAATACCTAGTCTTAAAATATTAAGTAAACTTATTTAATTATTTTAGATACTACACCTGAACCAACTGTTCTTCCACCTTCTCTTATAGCGAACCTTAAACCTTCATCCATAGCTATAGGTGTTATCAACTCAACTTCCATATCTATATGATCTCCAGGCATTACCATCTCTTTACCTTCAGGTAACTTTATATTCCCCGTAACATCCGTAGTCCTAAAATAAAACTGTGGCCTATATCCATCAAAAAACGGCTTGTGTCTCCCTCCTTCTTCCTTCTTTAATACATACACCTGACCCACAAAATTTGTATGTGGATTAACCGTTCCTGGTTTAGCAAGCACTTGCCCTCTCTCTATATCTGTCCTCTGTATACCTCTCAATAATGCCCCAATATTATCCCCAGCCTGTGCTTCATCCAACAACTTCCTAAACATCTCTATCCCTGTTATAACTGTCTTACTCTTATCTTCCTTCAACCCTATTATCTCTACCTCTTCCTGCACTCTCAACACTCCAGTCTCAACTCTACCCGTCGCCACTGTCCCTCTACCTGTTATTGTAAACACATCCTCTACCGGCATCAAAAACGGTTTGTCTGTCGCCCTCTCAGGTGTAGGTATATAACTATCTACTGCATTCATTAAATCCATTATACATCCAATCGCTGCCTCATCAGTAGGATTCTCCAATGCCCTCAATGCCGAACCCTTTATTATCGGCGTATCATCACCAGGAAATTTATACTCATTTAATAAATCCCTTACTTCCATTTCCACTAACTCTAGTAACTCTTCATCGTCTACCATATCAGCTTTATTCAAAAAAACAACTATGTAATCCACTCCTACTCTTGACGCCAGCAATATATGCTCTCTAGTCTGTGGCATAGGCCCATCCGCTGCTGACACTACCAATATAGCTCCATCCATCTGTGCCGCACCCGTTATCATATTCTTAACATAATCAGCATGACCAGGACAATCTACATGCGCATAATGCCTATTATCTGTCTCATACTCAACATGCGCCGTATTTATCGTTATCCCTCTCTCCTTCTCCTCAGGTGCTTTATCTATCTCATCATACTTAAACGCTTCTGCATACCCCTTATTCGCCAAAACCGTCGTTATCGCTGCTGTTAATGTCGTCTTGCCATGATCTACATGCCCTATCGTCCCTATATTAACATGTGGCTTATTCCTCTCAAATCTCGCTTTAGACACTCTTCCTTCTCCTCCATCCCTTTATATCTATTTTATTATTTGCCTATTATTTGATCTTGAATATTTTTAGGAACTTCATCATAATGATCAAATTCCATGCTATAAGTTCCTCTACCTTGAGTTTTAGATCTTAAAACCGTAGCATATCCAAACATCTCAGACATTGGAACCTGTGACTTTATAACCTGTGCTCCAGCTCTAGATTCCATTCCTTCTATCCTCCCTCTACGAGAGTTCAAATCTCCTATTACGTCACCCATATATTCCTCAGGAACAGTTACCTCTACTTTCACAATTGGCTCCAATAAGACAGGATTTGCTTTAGACATACCACTCTTAAATGCCATTGAACCAGCAAATTCAAAAGCCATTTCAGATGAATCCACGTCATGGTATGACCCATCATGTAATCTCACCTTAAAATTTATAGTAGGATACCCTCCAATAACACCATTTAAAGCAGCATTCCTAATTCCATTATCAACTGCTGGTATGTATTCTTTAGGTATAACACCCCCAACTATAGCATTCTCAAACTCATAATCACCATCATAAGGTATGAGATCTATAACACAATGTCCATACTGACCTCTACCACCAGATTGCCTTATGTACTTTCCTTCGGCAGTAACTTGTTTCCTAATAGTTTCCTTATAAGCAACTTGAGGCTTACCAACATTGCACTCTACTTTAAATTCTCTTTGCAACCTATCAACTATAATCTCTAAATGCAACTCTCCCATCCCAGCAATTATTGTTTGATTAGTATCTTGATCCGTGTATGTCTTAAAGGTTGGATCCTCTTCTGCAAGCTTAGCCAAAGACAATCCCATTTTTTCTTGACTTGCTTTAGTTTTAGGCTCTATTGCAACGGATATAACAGGCTCTGGAAATTCCATACTTTCAAGTATTATTTTATTTACATCTTCACATAAAGTATCACCTGTTGTAGTATCCTTTAATCCAACAATAGCTCCAAGATCACCTGCTCTTAATTCCTCAACTTCCTGCCTATGATTAGCATGCATCTTCAAGAGACGACCTATTCGCTCTTTTCTACCTTTAGTCGAATTGTAAACATACGATCCACTCTTTAAAACACCTGAATAAACTCTCGTATACGCAAGCCTTCCAATAAATGGATCAGTTTGTATCTTAAACGCCAAAGCAGACATTGAAACATCATCAGAAGCATCTCTTGAACTAATATTACCTTCTATGTCAACTCCACTTACAGCATCTATATCAATAGGTGAAGGTAAATATTCAACTGCAGCATCTATCATCTCTTGTACACCCTTGTTTTTATAAGAAGAACCACATATAACTGGTATAATTTGAATATTTATTACTGCTTTCCTTAAAGCCAATTTCAATTCCTCTACACCTAATTCTTCACCTTCTAAGAATTTCATCATCAAATTCTCATCCGTCTCTGCTATAGCCTCAATCATAATTTCTCTGTACTTTGAAGCCTGCTCTCTATAATCTTCAGGTATATCTTCCCTAGATATCTCAGTACCTAGGTCATTCTTATAAATTATAGCTACATTTTCTATTAGATCTATCATACCTGTAAACTCCGATTCACTTCCAATAGGTATTTGAACTGGAATAGCATTAGCTCTTAATCTATCTTTTATAGAGTCCACACAACTATAAAAATTAGCCCCTACCGCATCCATCTTATTTACATAGACTATTCTTGGAACTTTGTATTTATCAGCTTGCCTCCAAACAGTTTCAGTTTGAGGCTCAACTCCACTCTTAGCATCTAATACAGTAACGGCACCATCTAAAACTCTCAAAGACCTTTCAACCTCAACAGTAAAGTCTACGTGACCAGGAGTATCTATAATATTTATGACATACCCCTTCCATTGGCAGGTAGTAGCAGCAGAAGTTATTGTTATACCTCTTTCTTGTTCCTGAACCATCCAATCCATAGTTGCTTGACCTTCATGCACTTCACCGATTCTATGAGTTTTACCTGTATAAAACAAAATTCTCTCAGTTGTTGTAGTTTTCCCAGCATCTATATGAGCCATTATTCCTATATTTCTAAATTTCTCTAAAGGAAACTCTCTAGCCATAATTCGCCTCCAATCAAATATAACTTTTTTTAGATTACATAAATAAAATGTAAGTATTAACAAAAACTGTTTCGATTATTACAACCAAAACAGCAACACCCTAAACTTACTAATACCTATAATGAGCAAATGCTTTATTAGCTTCAGCCATCTTATGAGTATCCTCTCTCTTCTTAACAGCAGCTCCCACATTATTAGAAGCATCTATAATTTCATTTGCTAATCTTTCCCTCATATATTTCTCATTCCTTTTCCTGGAAGCTATCAAAAGCCATCTTATTCCTAAAGTTTGCTTTCTATCCGATCTAACTTCTACCGGAACTTGATATGTAGCACCTCCAATTCTACGCGACTTGATTTCAAGAATTGGCATTATATTATTCATAGCACTCTCAAAAACTTCTAATGCGTTCTTAGATGTTCTTTCCTCGATTATCTCAAAAGCACCATAACATATTCTCTGGGCTACACCTTTTTTACCATCTTTCATTATATTATTTATAAGTTTCGTAACAATCAAACTGTTGTACACAGGATCTGGTAAAACCACTCTTTTTAAAACACTTTTTTTTCTTGGCAAACTACTTCCCTCCTCAAAACTTCAAATCTAATTCAACGGTACTCAACAAAATTGCTGTAAAAGCCAAAACCACTTATATGTAAATTTCGTCAACTATTTCTTAGCCTTCTTAGTCCCATACTTAGATCTCGCTTGTGCTTTATTCTGAACTCCTGACGAATCAAGTGCTCCTCTTATTATATGATACCTAACACCAGGTAAATCCTTAACTCTACCTCCCCTTATTAAAACAACGCTATGCTCCTGCAAATTATGCCCCTCTCCAGGAATATAAGCCGTAACTTCGTAACCATTGCTTAATCTAACTCTAGCAACTTTTCTTAAAGCTGAATTTGGCTTCTTGGGAGTCATAGTTTTTACCAATGTACAAACACCCCTAACTTGAGGACAAGACCTCATAGCTGGTGCATTCGATTTGCTAATTACTTTTTTTCGACCTTTCCTAACCAATTGATTAATAGTCGGCACTACAATCACCTCTTTTCTTAAACTTAACAGGGAAATTTAAATTAGTCAAACGAAAACCAACAAACAAAATTATAACTAAATAGACTAAAACCGATTAACTGGATCATTTTAACACTTTCACCAACTTGATGTCAACATATATTGACATCAAGTTGTACTATACTCTATACTTTCCTCATTTTCATCATATATAATTTTCATAGATCTATATTTTACCATACCAGTCCCTGCTGGTATTAGCTTTCCAATTATAACATTTTCCTTTAATCCTACAAGAGGATCTATCTTACCTTTTATTGCTGCATCAGTCAAAACCTTTGTGGTTTCTTGAAAGGATGCTGCAGATAAAAAAGACTCCGTCGCCAAAGATGCCTTAGTTATTCCCAATAAAACTCTTTCACACTCAGCTTCCTCGCCACCATTTTCTCTCACTTTTCTATTTTCATCATTAAAATAAGAAATATCAACTATGGAATTTGGTAAAATTTCTGTATCTCCTGGCTCCAATACTCTAACTTTTCTAGTCATTTGTTTTATGATAACTTCTAAGTGTTTATCATTTATATCAACACCCTGGAGTCTATAAACCTTCTGAACTTCTGCTAATAAATACTCCCTAACAGCGTCAATACCTCTTATCCTCAAAATATCTTGAGGATTTATAGAGCCTTCAGTAATAACCGAACCAGCTTCTATATAAATTCCATTTTCAACACTAAGTCTAGACCCAAATGGTATATCATACTCTCTTACATCTCCGCTATCAGAAACTATTCTAACAAATCTCTTCTTCTTACTGTTCTCAAGTTCAACCGTTCCACTTATCTCTGATACTATAGCTAAACCCTTTGGCTTACGTGCCTCAAAAAGCTCTTCAACTCTAGGCAATCCCTGAGTTATATCCGCACCGGCAACTCCTCCAGTATGAAACGTCCTCATCGTAAGTTGAGTACCTGGTTCACCAATAGATTGAGCAGCTATTATCCCAACTGATTCACCTATATTTATTTCTCTAGCTGTTGCCATGTTCATACCATAACATTTAGAACACACGCCTATCCTTGAGTCGCAAGTAAACACACTTCTTATCTTAACTTTCAATATCTTCTCATTGTGACTACGTAAAACATCCTCATTCAAATCATCAATTCTCTTAGCTATATCATTCGTTATATATTCACCCTCAGCTACTATGATCTCATCATTTACAGGATCAACTACATTTTGTGCAGCATATCTACCAATCAATCTTTCAGATAAACTTTCGACAATAGAATTATCATCCTTAATTTCAGATACATATATTCCTTCCCTAGTTCCACAGTCCTCACTCTTAACTATAACATCCTGACTAACATCTACCAATCTTCGTGTTAAATATCCTGAATCCGCTGTCTTAAGTGCGGTATCGGCATTTCCTTTCCTTGCTCCATGAGTTGAAGTGAAATATTCTAACACATCAAGCCCTTCTCTAAAGGAAGCCTTTATAGGCAACTCTATAATTTTACCTGATGGGTTGCTCATAAGTCCTCTCATTCCAGCAAGTTGCTTTATTTGACTTTTAGAACCCCTAGCTCCAGAATCTGCCATCATAGATATAGGATTAAACTTATCCATGCTATTCATGAGAACATCTGCAATTTTATCCGTAGTCTTATTCCATATATCTATTACCGAGCTATATCTTTCATCTTCCGTCATAAGACCACGTCTAAATTTCTTACTCACAAGCTCTATCTTCTCCTCTGATTCTTTTATTATACTTTCCTTTTCCTTCGGAACTATCATATCCGACGCAGCAACAGTTATAGCACCAATAGTTGAATAATGATAACCCTTAGTCTTTATTTGATCAAGCATAAATGCTGTTTCTGATGGTCCATGCTTTAAATAACATCTATCAACAATCTCTGTCAACTTACCTTTATTTACTAAAAAATCAACTTCAAGCTTAAATAGATTATCCTCTTCGCTTCTATCTACAAATCCCAAATCCTGAGGAATAGATTCATTAAATATAATCTTACCTACAGTAGTATCTATTAATCTACACTTTTTCTCTCCATTTATTTGCTTTGTTACTTTCAACTTTATCTTCTCATGAACATTGAGATGCCCAAGTTCGAAAGCCATAATGGCTTCTTCGCTACTTGAATAATGCTTAATGCTTCCAGTATCCAATTTAGGATTGGTCATGGTTAAATAATAAGATCCCAAAATCATATCTTGAGATGGAACACATACAGGTTTACCGTCCGAAGGTTTCAATATATTAACTGCCGCCAACATCAAAAACCTAGCTTCTGCTTGTGCTTCCATAGATAAAGGAACATGAACCGCCATTTGATCCCCATCAAAATCAGCGTTATATGCGGTACAAACCAGAGGATGCAATTTTATAGCTCTTCCCTCAACCAAAACAGGCTGAAAAGCCTGAATACCTAGTCTATGTAAAGTAGGTGCTCTATTAAGCAAAACTGGATGATCAGTAATGACTTCTTCTAAAATATCCCAAACCTGATTCATATTCTTTTCAACCATGCGTTTTGCAGCCTTTATATTATGTGCTATACCTGAATCTACCAACTTCTTCATTACAAAAGGTTTAAATAATTCCAATGCCATCTCTTTTGGAAGTCCACATTGATATAATCTAAGCTCTGGTCCCACGACAATAACAGATCTACCTGAATAATCAACTCTTTTCCCAAGAAGATTTTGCCTAAATCTACCCTGTTTACCTTTAAGCATATCGGATAAGGATTTTAAAGGCCTATTACCAGGACCTGTTACAGGTCTTCCCCTTCTTCCATTATCTATAAGAGCATCAACCGACTCCTGAAGCATCCTCTTCTCATTTCTTACAATTATATCTGGTGCTTTTAAATCTAACAGCTTCTTGAGTCTATTATTCCTGTTTATTACTCTTCTATACAAATCATTTAAATCCGATGTAGCAAACCTTCCTCCATCAAGCATTACCATCGGTCTAAGTTCAGGGGGGATAACCGGTATAACATCAATTATCATCCACTCTGGTCTATTATTGGATTTCCTAAAAGATTCTACGACTTCAAGTCTTCTAATAACCCTAGCTTTTTTTTGACCTGTACTAATTTTAAGCTCTTCCTTAAGCTTTATAGACAAATCATCTAAGTCCAAATCCAACAATAGTTTCTTAATAGCTTCAGCTCCCATACCAACTTCAAAAGACCCGTCTCCAAACTTTTCGCTATACTCTTTGTAATCTTTTTCAGATAATATTTGACCTTTTTGAAGTATTTTTATATCCTTAGGGTCCAAAACTACGTAGGAAGCAAAATACAATATTTTTTCGAGAACTCTTGTTTGCATCTCTAAAAGTAAAGCCATCTTAGATGGAGTACCTTTGAAATACCAAATGTGAGAAACAGATGCAGCCAATTCAATATGTCCCATTCTCTCTCTACGAACTTTAGATTTTGTAACTTCAACACCACATCTATCACATACTATACCCTTATATCTAACTCTTTTATATTTACCACAATGACATTCCCAATCCTTAGTAGGTCCAAATATTCTTTCACAAAACAAACCATCTCTTTCGGGCTTTAAAGTTCTATAATTTATGGTCTCAGGTTTTTTTACTTCCCCCCTAGACCACTCTCTAATCTGTTCAGGAGATGCTAATCCAATTCCAATAGCGTCAAAATTATTCAATTCAACCACTAGTAAATTCCCTCCTCTTATTCTTAATAGTCATCATCAGAAATAAAATCTTCCTCAACCATAATATCTTCCGAAAGCAACGAATCTACCATTAAATCATCATCATCCTCTTCATATTCCTCTTGATATTCAGTTTCTTCTACCTCAGATACCTCCTGCATATTATCCTCATACTTAATTGATTCATCAAAAGAAACATCTATATCTCCAATATCATCTTCTAAAGTTTCCTTTATTTCAATCTCTTCATATTTATTATTCAAAACTTTAACATTCAAGCAAAGAGCTTGCAATTCCTTAATAAGAACTTTAAAGGATTCTGGGACACCCGGTTCTGGTATATTTTCACCTTTTACTATAGCCTCATACGTTTTGACTCTTCCCACAATGTCATCGGACTTAACAGTCAATATTTCCTGTAACATGTGTGCAGCTCCATAAGCCTCTAGAGCCCACACTTCCATCTCTCCAAATCTCTGTCCACCAAACTGAGCTTTACCTCCGAGTGGTTGTTGAGTAACTAGCGAATACGGTCCTGTAGATCTTGCGTGAATTTTGTCATCAACCAAATGAGCAAGCTTCAATATATACATATATCCTACGGTAACAGGATTATCAAATGGCTCTCCAGTTCTTCCATCATACAGTGTCAATTTACCAGTACTACTAAATCCAACATCTTCTAAACATTTTTCTATTTCTTCCTTTGTAGCACCATCAAACACAGGAGTAGCTACATGCCAACCTCTAGCACTCGCAGCAAGACCTAAATGAACCTCTAACACCTGACCTATATTCATTCGGCTTGGAACTCCCAAAGGATTTAAACAAATTTGAAGAGGAGTACCATCTGGTAAGAAAGGCATATCCTCTTCCGGTAAAACCCTAGAAATTACTCCTTTATTACCATGTCTACCTGCCATTTTATCTCCAACAGATATTTTTCTTTTCTGAGCTATGTAACATCTTACTAATTGATTAACCCCTGGAGGTAGTTCATCACCATTCTCTCTCGTAAATATTTTTACATCCACGATTATTCCTTGTTCACCATGTGGAACTTTCAAAGACGTATCTCTAACTTCACGAGCCTTTTCTCCAAATATAGCCCTAAGGAGTCTCTCTTCTGCAGTAAGTTCAGTTTCTCCCTTAGGAGTAACCTTACCAACCAAAATATCTCCAGTCCTCACTTCAGCCCCGATTTTAATTATACCATTTGCATCTAAATCCTTTACAGCATCTTCACCAACATTAGGTATATCCTTAGTAATTTCTTCAGGACCCAACTTTGTATCTCTTGAATCGCATTCGTATTCTTCTATGTGAATGGAAGTGAACACATCATCCCTAACCAATTGTTCAGAAATTAACATGGCATCTTCATAATTATAACCTTCCCAAGTTATAAATCCTATTTTTACATTTTTACCTAAAGCTATCTCCCCTAAATCAGTAGAAGGTCCATCTGCTAAGACCTCTCCCTTTTCGACTAAATATCCCTTATCAACTATAGGTCTTTGATTTATACACGTACCTTGGTTAGATCTTTTAAATTTCAATAATTTATATGTATCTATTTGTCCATCCGAATGCCTTTTTACCCTTATTTCCTGAGAGCTTACATAACAAACTTCTCCACTCTCTCTCGCCTTGACTAAAACTCCTGAATCAATAGCTGCCTTATACTCTATTCCAGTACCAACTATAGGAGCACTAGCCTTAATAAGAGGCACCGCTTGTCTTTGCATATTCGAACCCATTAGTGCTCTGGTAGCATCATCGTTTTCCAAAAAAGGTATCATTGAAGTAGCAACAGAAACTATTTGCCTTGGAGATATATCTAAGTAATCAACCTGCTCAGACGAAACTAAAAGCATTCCATCTTTACTTCTAACAACAATTTTTGAATTAACAAACTCGTTATTTTCATCGATAAGTTCATTAGATTGTGCTATGAGATAATGATCTTCTTCATCTGCAGTCATGTAAATTATTTCGTTTGTTACCTTACACGTTGATTTATCGACCTTTCTATAAGGTGTTTCTATGAATCCGTAATTGTTGACTTTAGCATAAGTAGCAAGAGAATTTATAAGACCAATATTTGGTCCCTCTGGAGTTTCTATTGGACACATCCTACCATAATGAGAATTATGAACATCCCTAACTTCAAATCCTGCTCTTTCCCTCGATAATCCTCCTGGTCCTAAAGCAGATAACCTTCTTTTGTTGGTAAGCTCAGATAAAGGATTCGTCTGATCCATGAACTGAGACAATTGTGAGCTTCCAAAAAACTCCTTAACCGCTGCAGCAACTGGTCTAATATTAATCAAATTTTGTGGAGTTATCATCTCAGGTTCTATAGACATCATTCTCTCTTTTATATTTCTTTCCATTCTAGTTAAACCAACTCTGAATTGGTTTTGCAAAAGCTCACCTACAGATCTAAGTCTTCTATTTCCTAAATGATCAATATCATCCTCATATCCAATTCCACTATTTAACCCAATGATATAACTCATAGTCGAAAATATATCATCTACAGTTATATACTTTGGGATCAAATCCTGAATATTTTTTCTTATTCCCTCTTTTATTTCATCGTTTGTTGATGAACTGTCTAATATTGATCTCAAAACAGGATAGTAAACCAAATCAGAAATTTCAGTATCAGATATATCAAAATCAACAAAATTATTAATATTAACCCAATTATTCCCAACAACCTTAACACATTTATCGTCTACCAAAACATCTACCGAATTAATACCACAATCTTGTATTTTTTCAGATACTTCTCTCGTGATATAGTTTCCTTTTTCCACCAAAATTTCTCCAGTGATAGGATCAAAAATATCATTAAATGAAATATGATTAAATATTCTTCCACTTAGAGATAATTTTTTATTAAACTTATATCTCCCAACTTTTGACAAATCATACTTTTTAGTATCAAAAAAGTACTGATCTATCAAATTCTTAGCACTTTCAGCTGTTGCAGGCTCCGATGGTTTTAGTTTATCGTAAATCTTTATTAAGGCTTGCTCTTGATCCTCTGAATCATCTTTATTCAAAGTATTTTGTAGTCTTTCATCATCCCCAAAGTACTTCAAAATATCATTATCATTCGAAATCCCCAAAGCTTTCATGAGCCAAGTTATATATAACTTCTTTTGTTTATCAATTCTAACGTATAAAACCTCATTTGAATCAGTTTCATATTCGAGCCATGCACCTCGATTGGGTATTATACTAGCCGAGAACAATTTTCTTCCATTTTTATCAACTTCATAGTTATAATACACACCTGGAGATCTAACTAACTGACTAACTATCACACGTTCAGCACCATTTATAATAAATGTCCCTTGAGGGGTCATCCTTGGGAGATCACCCATAAAAACTTCTTGTTCTTTCAATTCACCTGTATCTAAATTTTGAAGACGTACTTTAACCTTAAGTGGAGCAGCATATGTAGCATCACGTTCTTTACATTCTTCTATATCATATTTTATAGAGGCAATATCCAGCTTAAAATCTATAAACTCCAAAATATGCTTACCATTAAAACTTTTTATAGGATTAATATCTTTAAAAACTTCCAATAATCCCTCTTCAAGAAACCATTCATACGAATTCAACTGAACTTCTATAAAATTTGGCATGTCAATGACATCTTTAATTTTACCAAAATTCATTCTAGTTCTTTGTCCTGATTTAATTGGATATATCATGAATTTCACTCCTTATTTCTAAGTAAAATCATGTAAATTTATTTTAAATTTTTAAAAACATAAATTTATATAAAATTAAAACTATTTAGATTTATAGGATAATTTCGTCTTAACACACGACCAATTTTAAGATAAATTTACAATAGAAGTTAACACATAAGCTTCAAATAAACACATTTATATGCATTATACCATACTACCATATATAAAAAAGTAAGTCAACAAAACAAATTTTACCTTTAAAATATAAAATGGAAAGGTATTAATCACATACTACCTTCCCATTTTAAGACTACTATTTTAAATCAACACTTGCTCCAACCTCAGAAAGCTGAGATTTAATTTTTTCTGCCTCATCCTTAGAAACACCTTCTTTTAATACCTTAGGTGCACCATCAACTATTTCTTTAGCCTCTTTGAGTCCAAGTCCACAAACTTCCTTCACTATTTTGACAACCTTTAATTTTTCAGACCCTACACTAGTTAACACTACATCAAATTCTGTCTTTTCTTCAACAGGAGAAGATCCTCCACCAGCAACCACAGCAACAGGAGCAGACGCACTAACACCAAACTCCTCTTCACACATTTTTACTAGATCATTCAACTCTAACACACTCATATTTTTTATAGCTTCAAGTATTTGTTCCTTATTCATATGTAACACATCCTCCTTAAATCCAAAATCTTATTATTTAAACTTTCATTATTTTTAATTTTACTCATTTTTCGACTCTTTTACAGCATTAACAACATAAACAAACTTTGAAAGTGGCGATCTAATACTTCCAAGTAATTTAGCCATAAGAACATCTTTCGAAGGTATACTAGCTAATTTTTTTATTTTATCATTATCATAAAACTCATTTCTAACAATTCCAATTTTTAAAGAAAGCTTCCTCGACTTTTCAGAAAAATCATTCAATATCTTAGCAGGCAAAACCACATCATTATATCCAAAAGCTATAGAAACAGCACCTTCCAAGTGATCCAATAAAAAATCATAACCCAACTTCTGAGCAACAATTTTTACTAATCTATTTTTATATACCTTATAATCTACACCAGCTTCTCTCATTAATTTTCTTAACTGAGTATCCTCTTCAACATCAATTCCCTGATAATTAGCTAAAACTATACATTGAGCTCTATCAAATTTATCTTCTATCTCTTTAACTTTTTCGACTTTATTCATTCTGTTTTTAGTCAATCTATTGCACCTCCTCCACAAAAAACAAATCTCTCTAAAATCAAAGAGAGAAATTCCAATAAAGTATTAAATAAATACGACTCACTGACAATTTCTCCTAAATAGGTGCTACCAAAATAAACTTACATGAATTTATCATACCTATTGTCTACGGATCAATTCAACTTCGAAATATTAATTTTTACACCAAGTCCCATTGTACTACAAACAGAAACACTTCTTAAATATTGCCCTTTAGATGAAGTTGGTTTAGATTTCATAATAGCGTCCATAACAGTATTAAAATTTTCAATCAACAAATCGGTACCAAACGACTTTTTTCCTATGGAAATATGTACTATAGCTGTTTTATCTATTCTATACTCAACTTTACCAGACTTAATCTCAGATACAGCTCTCGCAATATCAACAGTAACTGTACCAGATTTTGGATTAGGCATCAATCCTCTCGGACCCAATATTTTACCAATTCTACCAACGACTCCCATCATATCTGGGGTTGCAACAACCACATCAAAATCAAACCAGTTTTGATTTTGTATTTTGTTCACTAAATCTTCATCTCCAACATAATCAGCACCAGCAGAAACAGCCTCCTTAGCTTTATCACCTTTAGCGAAAACTAATATCCTAACCCTCTTACCTGTTCCATTCGGCAAAATCACCGTACCTCTTATTTGTTGATCTGCATGTCTAGGATCAACTCCCAATTTCACATGCAACTCTATAGTTTCATCAAAATTTGCTTTAGCAGTCTTTACCACTAGATCAAGGGCTTGAATCGGATCATAGTAACTACTCTTATCAATCAACTTACTACTTTCTAAATATTTCTTTCCCATTGTAAAATCTTACACCTCCTCACAAATAAAAATTACTCATCTACTTCAATACCCATACTCCTAGCTGTACCAATAACCATACTAATTGCACTTTCTAGATTAGCCGCATTAAGATCACTCATCTTCAGCTCAGCTATACCCCTAATTTTATCTAAACTCACTTTACCAACCTTAGACTTATTAGGTTCAGAAGATCCTTTTTCAATACCCAACGCTTTCATCAACAAAACAGCAGCAGGTGGAGTTTTCATAATAAAAGTAAATGACTTATCCTGATAAACAGAAATTACAACAGGTATAATTAATCCAACTTTATCAGAAGTCCTAGCATTAAATTCCTTACAAAACGACATTATATTAACACCATGCTGACCTAAAGCTGGACCAACAGGTGGTGCAGGCGTAGCCTTACCCGCAGGCAACTGCAGCTTTATCATAGCAACTACTTTCTTAGCCATAGATTTACCTCCTCACAAACAAAACTTGAGAAAATGAAATATCCACAGTATTTTCCCCCATCACATTAACTATAGCTTTAATTCTCTTTCTATCCACATCAATTTCTTTAATTGTAGCAATATGCCCTCTAAGAGCCCCAGACACTATCTCTATGATATCCCCCACTGAATAATCCACATCAGTAGAAACTTCTCGTATTCCCATAAAATCAATCTCATCTTCACTAAGAGGCACAGCATCTTTACCTGTAGGCCCAACAAATCCGGTAACACCTCTTATATTTCTAACTCTATACCACATTTCATCACTCATAATCATTCGAATAAAAACATAACCCGGGTATATTTTTTTAGAAACTTTCTTCAGTTTATTCCCATTTTTCTCCATTGACTCTTCAGTAGGAATAACAATTTGCAATATTTCATTATGCAGCCCATTACTTTCAATCAACTTCTCTATACTATTTTTCACCTTATTTTCATAACCAGAATAAGTATGAACGACATACCAACCAGAAGACAATGATCTCATCTATGATATCCTTTCAACAAATTTATTTAAACAGAACATCGAAACATTTTTTAAGTAAAATATCAAAAAACCCTATATAAACCACGTACATACCAACAAACATCAATACAGTTATGCTAATATTCTTGAATTCACTACCTTTAGGCCATGTTATTTTGGAAAACTCCTTTATAGTATCCAAAAATAAATTTGATTTCTTTAATTCTTTACTTTCACTTTTAATTTAAAAACACTTCCTAACCTGCAAATTATTTAGTTTCCTTATGAGACACATGTTTTCTACAAAATTTACAATACTTATTGAATTCCAATCTCTCTGAACTATTCTTTTTGTTCTTAACGGTACTATAATTACGTTGCTTACACTCAACACAAGCTAAAGTTATATTAACTCTCACCGCCCAACACCTCCAAAAACTAAATAAAGTCTTCCGCAAAGGATATCATATTTTTTTATAATTGTCAACTAAATGACCATGGATAGATAACACCCATCCATGGTTCACTAATATTAAGTAAACTTATTTAATTATTTTAGATACTACACCTGAACCAACTGTTCTTCCACCTTCTCTTATAGCGAACCTTAAACCTTCATCCATAGCTATAGGTGTTATCAACTCAACTTCCATATCTATATGATCTCCAGGCATTACCATCTCTTTACCTTCAGGTAACTTTATATTCCCCGTAACATCCGTAGTCCTAAAATAAAACTGTGGCCTATATCCATCAAAAAACGGCTTGTGTCTCCCTCCTTCTTCCTTCTTTAATACATACACCTGACCCACAAAATTTGTATGTGGATTAACCGTTCCTGGTTTAGCAAGCACTTGCCCTCTCTCTATATCTGTCCTCTGTATACCTCTCAATAATGCCCCAATATTATCCCCAGCCTGTGCTTCATCCAACAACTTCCTAAACATCTCTATCCCTGTTATAACTGTCTTACTCTTATCTTCCTTCAACCCTATTATCTCTACCTCTTCCTGCACTCTCAACACTCCAGTCTCAACTCTACCCGTCGCCACTGTCCCTCTACCTGTTATTGTAAACACATCCTCTACCGGCATCAAAAACGGTTTGTCTGTCGCCCTCTCAGGTGTAGGTATATAACTATCTACTGCATTCATTAAATCCATTATACATCCAATCGCTGCCTCATCAGTAGGATTCTCCAATGCCCTCAATGCCGAACCCTTTATTATCGGCGTATCATCACCAGGAAATTTATACTCATTTAATAAATCCCTTACTTCCATTTCCACTAACTCTAGTAACTCTTCATCGTCTACCATATCAGCTTTATTCAAAAAAACAACTATGTAATCCACTCCTACTCTTGACGCCAGCAATATATGCTCTCTAGTCTGTGGCATAGGCCCATCCGCTGCTGACACTACCAATATAGCTCCATCCATCTGTGCCGCACCCGTTATCATATTCTTAACATAATCAGCATGACCAGGACAATCTACATGCGCATAATGCCTATTATCTGTCTCATACTCAACATGCGCCGTATTTATCGTTATCCCTCTCTCCTTCTCCTCAGGTGCTTTATCTATCTCATCATACTTAAACGCTTCTGCATACCCCTTATTCGCCAAAACCGTCGTTATCGCTGCTGTTAATGTCGTCTTGCCATGATCTACATGCCCTATCGTCCCTATATTAACATGTGGCTTATTCCTCTCAAATCTCGCTTTAGACACTCTTCCTTCTCCTCCATCCCTTTATATCTATTTTATTATTTTTAAGATTGGAGCTCATGAACGGAATTGAACCGTCGATCTCCACCTTACCAAGGTGGCACTTTACCACTAAGCTACATGAGCACTATATGAATTAAATTTTAATTCATTTGAATTTTTATGTCAACAACCTTTACATTTAATTGAACCCAAACACATAAATTTAAATTACTGAAATTAACAATTACTTCTATCTAAACATTTATTAAGCTTTCTTTTTATCCTCTGAATAGCATTATCTATAGATTTTGGTTGTCTGTTCAATAAATAAGCTATTTGCTGATAGCTTCTTCCCATAACATAATAATGTAACACAATCTTTTCATACTTCGATAAAGTTTGCATCACGTGGTGCTCTATTTCGATTATTTGCTCCCTGTCAACAAATAATTCTTCTGGATCTGAAATTTTCAAAGATTCCATAACATCTAAAAGAGTTTTATCAGATTCACCATCGTAAACTGGTTTATTTAACGAAACATATGTATTCAAAGGTATATGTTTTTGCCTTGTTGCAGCCTTTATAGCAGTAATTATTTGTCTAGTTATACATAATTCAGCAAAACTTTTAAATGTAGAAAGTCTCTGATTATCATAATCTCTAACTGCTTTATAAAGCCCTATGAGGCCTTCTTGATATATATCTTCTCTATCAGCACCTATTAAAAAATAAGATTTAGATTTAAGTTGAATAAATCTTTTATATTTACTAATTAAAATTTCCATACATTCCATGTTCCCGTTTTTAGCATACTTTACAATCATATCTTCATCAGTTTCACATATATCACAACACGTTTCATCTTCTTCAATTAAACTATCAATCATGAAATATCCCCCTTTAAACTATATTATTTAATTCCCCTTCCTAATTCTTTCCAATCTATCAATTACATCATCATCTAAACTATCTACAAGAAAAACCTATTCTTTAAATAGTTTACCTTAATAATTTCTTTTTTTATCTTATTACTGATATCATTAACATCTCTGTAAAATTCAAGGGAAGATATTCTATAAGCTCCTCCTTGGAATATTACTTGCTGCTCTAAGTAATCAGATGTAACAACTAAAACTTCATATTTTTTACCTATTTTATGAACTATTCTTTCTATGTAAGTATCCGCAAGCTCCTCATATTTAGTAAATATAACACTTACATTTCTAGAAATTTCTATTTTTCTACTTCCAGTTCTATTGGAGCTATGAGCATCAAACACTAAAAATATTTTACAACCAATAAATACAGCATAATTTTCCATAATTTCAATTAATCTTTGCTTAACCACACTGATATTAAAATTTTTAATTTCTTTAAAGCTAGGCCACAAATTTATAACATTATACGCATCAACAAATATTAATTTCAATTTTTCTTTTTACCTCTTTGAATATTTCGAATTTCATACATAATAATCGCAGTTGCTACAGAAACATTGAAAGACACGATATTGCCAAACATAGGGATTTTGATCCTAATATCGCATTCTCTTAATAAACTATCACTTACACCATCATGTTCACTCCCTATTACTAAAGCTAATGGAAAATCATATTGTACATCACACACATTCTTGCTAGTCTGTATATCAGTCGCAACTACCTTAAATGAACTTCTTTTAAGTCTTCGCAATACATTTAATATATTATTCACTCTACATATATTCAAGTGAGCTACAGCACCCATAGATGTTTTCCAAACAACACTCGTTATATTAGTACTCCTTTTTTGAGGTATTATTATATTCCTTATTCCAGTACATTCAGCACTTCTCAAAATTGCACCCAAATTTCTCGGATCCTGAATTCTATCTAAAATTAGTACAAATGGAAACTCTTCACTTTCCAAATTTCTTAAACATTCATCAAATTTTAAATATCTATATTCACTTATTTTAGCTGCAATTCCCTGATTAGTTTCATTTTTGCAAATATTATATACATCATTTTTATAAACAAATCTTATATCTATATCATTTTCTCTAGCCCTAAATAATATATCCTCTATAGATTCCGTGTTTATATTTTTATCTATATACAAAGTGTTAATATTTATATTACTCTTCAGTACTTCTCTAATAACACCCCTACCATAAATTACACTTTCCTTTCCCAAGATAAGCTCCCCTTAAATAATTTTATAAATGACATCAAATTACAATCAATTAAAAATTTTATAAAAATACTTAAACATTAGTATAAAATAGTCTCAATTAAAGAACCTGTACCAGAATCTATAACTCTAACACCATTAACAATATCTTCTAAAATTATTCCATCACATAATAGCGTTTCCCTAATCGAATCTGCAAATTTAAATTGCTTATTTTTTTTAAACTCATACCTTTTTAAAATAATTTCCCTAGTCTCTTTACTTAGAACTTTTTCCAAATTTAAACAAATATCATTGTTAACACAAATTCCTAAAATCTCAAAAAAAACATCCATAATATCCTTACAATTATTTAATTGACATACCCCTAAATCATTCCTGTAAAAATTTACATACTTAACTAGCTCGAACATTACAGAAATAGCATCTGATGTATTAAAATCGTCATTCATTTTATCTATAAACTTCCCTTTAAAATAATTCATCTTAGATGTGTGTTTTTCACATCCATCGATTTTAGTACATATTTCATCATCTAAAATAGAATTATAGCACTTAAAAACTCTATCTAAAGACTTTTCAGCCCAAATTATTTGTTCCTCTGAAAAATTTAATTGGCTTCTATAATGAGAAGAAAGCATACAAAATCTTATCGAGTTACCTGAGTATTTATTTAATAAATCTCTAACCGTTAGAAAGTTATTAAGTGATTTAGACATCTTTTTTTTATCAATATTCAGGAATGCACAATGCATCCAATAATTAGCTAAAGACCTATCTTTTAAAGACTCTACTTGTGCAATCTCATTCTCATGATGTGGAAATACCAAATCTATTCCACCACCATGTATATCTATAGTATTTCCACCAAAATATTTATTAATCATAGAGCAACACTCTGTATGCCAACCCGGTCTTCCCAATCCCCAAGGTGATTCATAACTGGGTTCTCCATCCTTGGCTCTCTTCCACAATACAAAGTCCAATTGATCTTTTTTTTCATCATTTAGTTCCACTCTTAATCCCGCTTTTAAAGTTCCTATATCTTGTCCAAAAAGACTTCCATATCTATCAAATCTACTAACTGAAAAATATACATTCCCTTTAATTTCGTATGCAACACCCTTATCTAAAAGTTTACGTATCAAATCTATCATTTCATCAATATTCTCTGTAGCTCTAGGATTGAGTGTAGCACGCTTTATATTTAATTTATCTGCATCTTTATAGTAATCATTTATATATTGGTCACTTATTTCATGTACACTCATATTTCTTTGATTAGATTTATGAATTATTTTATCATCTATATCAGTAAAATTCTGGACAAATTTAACACTATATCCTAGATATTCTATATACCGTCTAACAACATCAAAAAATATAAACGTCCTTGCATTCCCAATATGAAATAAATCATATACAGTAGGTCCACATACGTATATATTAACATTTCCACCATTTACAGCCCTGAACTCTTCTTTTTTTCTAGTCATGGTGTTAAATACTTTCATTTCAATTCTCCTAAAATATTGTTCAAAATCACACTTCCAAAATATAGATCTTCCTCAGTTGTTATCTTTATGTTAGAGTACTCTCCTAAATAAAAAAAGGTCTTTTCACCCATTAAATCTAGGGCGCTAGTTTCATCAGTAATATCAAGTCCATTTTTGAAAACATATTCGTAAGAATCAATCAATGTACTAGTTTTAAAGCATTGTGGAGTCTGTATAGACATTAACATATCTCTATCTAATGCCACTATCTCACCACCATTATTCAATTTTACAGTATCTTTTGGAACTACATAACAAGAAGACGCTCCATACCTGTAAGCATATTCAATTCCCTGAATTATACAACTATTGCTTACAAAAGGTCTAGCTCCATCATGCACTATAACATACTCACTTTCTATAAATTTTAAAGCATTTAATACGGAATCCTGTCTGCGATTACCTCCAACAACTATACTTATTCGTTCACCTAAAAAAAATCTATCTATAATATTCTCATTACAGTATGAAACGTAATCATTGCTTAAAACTAATATAATTTTACTTACGTAAGTATTACGTATAAATTTATCTATAGAATAATAAATTATAGGTTTACCATTAATCTCAAGAAATTGTTTACTTAAATATGTATTCATACGAGTAGACCTTCCAGCAGCTAAAATTATACAATCCACTTTATACATTAAAATCACCAAAACTTATCAAAATAAATTATAATACTTTTTCCATTATTAGTAAATTACTATTCACCAAATAAACTCTATCGAATTATATTTATATTTCTTGTTATATTTTTATATATACTATTTTACCTTTATCAACTCTAGCCTCTAAATTATCATTTTCATTGATATTTCCTAATAAAATTTCTTCAGAAATTGTATCTTCAACATATCTGGTGATTGAACGTCTCAAAGGTCTGGCTCCATACTCATAATCAATACTTCTATTAAGTATAAATTCTTTAACATCCTCAGTAAATTCAATAAAAATACCTTGTTTTTTAATTCTAGCCTTAGAATCATTCAGCATCTTTTCTAATATGAGCATTAAACTCTCCCTATTCAATTGCCTAAAAACAATAATATCATCTAAACGGTTTAAAAATTCTGGTCTAAAGTTTTTTTTCAAATCTCTTAAAACATTTTCTTTCATCCTATTATACGAATTTTCTATACCATTATCTTCACTAGTAAATCCTAAGGATACATTTTTATTTACAATATCAGCACCAACATTTGATGTTAAAATTATTATTGTATTTTTAAAACTTACTCTCTTACCATTGGAATCAGTTAAATGACCATCTTCCAATATCTGCAACATTATATTAAAAATATCTGGATGTGCCTTTTCAATTTCATCAAATAGAACAACAGAATAAGGATTTCTTCTGATTTTTTCAGTTAATTGACCTCCCTCTTGAAATCCTATATATCCAGGAGGAGAACCAATAATCTTAGATACAGTATGTTTTTCCATGAATTCAGACATATCAAACCTAACTATATTATCCTCACTACCAAACATTACATCAGCTAATACCTTGCAGAGCTCAGTTTTCCCAACTCCAGTAGGTCCTAAAAATATAAACGATCCTATTGGCCTCTTAGGATCCTTAAGTCCAACTCTTCCTCTTTTTACAGCCTTAACAATAGATGAAACAGCTTCATCCTGAGATATGACTCTACTTTTCAATATATCTTCAAGCTTTAATAGTTTATCAGACTCGGTCTCAGTAAGTCGCTCTACTGGTATCTTAGTCCAATTTGCCACAACTGAAGCTATCTCTTTTTCAGTTAATACAAATTCTTTGTCATATTTCTCTATTTTCCACTTTTCTTTAGAGGTTTCAAGTTTTTCTTTAAGTTTTTGCTCTTTATCTCTTAAAGAAGCTGCTTTTTCAAAATCCTCTAAAGTTATAGCTTCCTGTTTTTCTTTGCCTACTTTAGCTATCTCTTCTTCTATTTCTTTTACCTCAATAGGTACTGTTAAGTTTCTAACTCTTATTTTAGCAGAAGCTTCATCTATTAAATCAATCGCTTTATCCGGTAAATATCTGTCATTAATAAATCTTACAGATAAATCAACAGCAGACCTTACAGCATCATCCGTAATTTTAACCTTATGATGAGTTTCATATTTATCTCTTATTCCAAATAAAATTTCAATAGTTTCATCAATATTAGGCTCACCTACAAATATTGGTTGAAATCTTCTTTCAAGTGCACTATCCTTTTCTATATATTTTCTATATTCATCTATCGTTGTAGCACCTATACATTGAATTTCCCCCCTAGATAAAGCCGGTTTTAATATATTTGAGGCATCAATAGCACCTTCAGCTCCCCCAGCACCGATTATAGTATGTATTTCATCAATAAACAAAATAACATTTTTAGATTTTTTTATCTCATCCATTATCTTCTTTAACCTTTCTTCAAATTCTCCTCTATACTTAGTACCAGCAATTAAAGAAGATAGGTCTAAAGTTATAACTCGCTTATTCTTCAATATTTCAGGTATATTACCCTCACATATTTTCTGTGCTAATCCTTCAACAATAGCTGTTTTCCCAACTCCAGGATCACCTATAAAACAAGGATTATTTTTCATCCTTCTACATAGTATTTCCAAAACACGTTGCGTCTCGACATCTCTTCCAATAACAGGATCAAGAGATCCATCATTTGCTAACTTAGTAAGATCTCTCCCATGCTGATCAAGAATTGGAGTGGCTATCTTTTTCATCCTATGATCATGCTCATGAGGATTTTGTACGTCACCAGTAACATTCAAAGCACTTATAGTTTGATTCCATATTTTTACAATAGAAATTCCTCTCTTATCCAAAAGTTTATACGCTACACCATCAGATTCATTTATGAGTGCTAACAAAATATGTTCAGGAGATACATGGTTATGACCAAGTTTTTTTGCCTCTTCAATGCTACTCTCTATAACCTTTTTAGTTCGAGGAGTTAGGGGAATTTCACTATTTTTTATTTCAATCTCACCAGGAGATAATACTGTACGTATTTCACTGACCATGTCTTCGTAAAAAATATTAAAAGAATTTAATATTTTCTGAACAGGTCCATCCTCCCTTAATAACCCAAGTAATAAATGCTCAGTACCGATAAACCCGTGCCCCAATTTCAAAGCATCATCACCAGAATAACTAATAACCCTTTTAGCTCTTTCCGTCAATTTATCAAACATTACTTATCCTCCTTATAATCATTTTTCTTATCTACAACCTCAACACTCCTAAACGATGTTCTTAAAAATTTAGCTCTTTCAAAATCTCTTTCTTTAGGATTCAAATTTTTACTTTGAACATGACCCTGGAGAGATGCAGGTTGACAACCTATAAGTACTTCATTGATGCTCACATCTCCTCTAACCATACCCTCCTCCATTCCTAACCTAACGTGAGATAACAATTCAAGTGCTTCTTTAGAATTTATAGAATAGCTATTTGATAATACACCTATACTCCTGAATATCTTATCTTTTATCTCCATTTCGTAATCTCTAAATAAAGTCTTCCTCATGTTATTTTCTCTATCTGTAAGTTCTTTAACTATAGCATGTAAATTATTTAATATATCCCGCTCACTAACTCCTAACGTCACCTGATTTGAAACTTGATATATAGACCCTTCCGCTTTACTTCCTTCGCCATACAGACCTCTTATTGTCATACCAACCTGAGTCAATGCTTTATACACTTTGGATATATGATCGGTCATAGTAAGTGCTGGAAGATGTATCATTATGGAAGCTCTCATTCCTGTACCTAAATTAGTAGGACAAGTAGTTAAATACCCTAACTTTTCATCAAAGGCATAATCTATACTATTCTCCATAAAATCATCTAACTTAACAGCTTCGTCAAACGTATTTTCCAAATCATATCCAGAGTTAAAAAACTGCATCCTTAAATGATCCTCTTCATTCACCATTATACTTATTGTTTGATCACTATTAATAAAAAATGCAGACTTAGATGCTAACTTTATTAAGTCTTTACTTATAAGATGCTTCTCGAGGAAAATATTTTTGTCCAAATCACTTCTAGACCCCAAATCAATTCTTTCGAAATTCTCTAAATAACTATCTAAAACTTTTTGAACTTTATTCACAATATTAATTGCTGGCTCAACATCTAATTTATGTGGAAAAACTTCATTCTTTAAATTTCTAGCAAATCTAACCCTACTGCTTAATACAAGATTATTCGAGCCATGATTTCCAGAATAAATCCAATTTTTTAACACAGCTATTTATCTCCTTCTATACGTTTTTCTAAATCTTTTATTAAATCCCTTATTTCTGCTGCCTTTTCATATTCTTCTGATAAAATTGATTGTTGCAACCTATCTTTAAGATTACTTATCTCTTTTCTCATTATTACACTTTTTCCACATCTTGACGGAATTTTACCATTATGCTCAGTACCATTTTGAACACGTTTGATAAATATCGACAGTATTTTTATAAACTGACTATAGCATTTATCACATCCCAAGAACCCCGTATTTTTAAATTCTACATAAGTAGTCTTACAATTGTTACACTCAGAATCATTTATTTTAACTATGGGAGATTGTTGATTATTGTTGAAATATTCAACAAGACCACTTAAAATATTAGTAGAAAATGTGCTTTCAACATCTAGTATAGAATTTAAATTAAATTCACCTAACTCCTTTGCACACCTCTCACATATATTGAGTTCTTTTTTTATACCATCAAAAATCTTAATAATATGGACATTTGCTTGATATTTATTGCACCTTTCACATCTATCCAACAAATTCACTCCTCAATTAATTAAATTTTCACATCCACATTTTATAATATCAACACAAAATACATTTAAACGTATTATATTTATTAAATTCCAAAAATACGACATAATAATTTTACAATTTTCATAATTAAAAAAATAACAGAGGTAATCCTCTGTTAAAATTAGGCTTGACTTACAGCCTCAACCGGACACACACTCTGGCAAGTGCCACAATCTATGCACTCTAAATCATTTACTTCATACTGACCACTATCCTTCTGTGATATGCACGTAACAGGACAATTGTTAGCACAAGCCCCACAACCTATACACTTGTCATCAATTCTAAAAGCCATTACAAATACCTCCAAACTGTAAAGTGAGATCCTTACGATTAAATAATATCACATTTTCAACTTCAATTGAAATATTTTTAATATAAATTTAGATGTTAACAATAATAAATTTTATTTATTATCTTCAATAAAATTATTTATAAAATATTTTGAAACCTCTTTATTATTTAAGTCCTTTTTTTCGTGCATATCCCCTGTAAAACCCGTATTATTAAGCATAATCTTTATTTTATCCAATTTTATATCTCTAATACATTCTTCCTGACCTACATTAAGCCTTACCCTAACAGCTTCCTTTAAAATACTTGTTCCTACAACTTCTCCTTCTCCAAAATCCGTATAAACAATACTCCCAATACTCGGCATCCTCCTTTTTATATCCTCGTATGTATCCTGCTCATATTTTAAGCAACACATAAGTCTCCCGCATATTCCAGAGATTTTGTTTGGATTTAAGGAAAGATTTTGCTCTTTAGCCATTTTTATGGAAACGGATGTAAAATCTCCTAAAAAAGTTGAACAACAGAGCGATCTTCCACATGAGCCTATTCCACCTATGGATTTTGCCTTATCTCTAACTCCGATTTGTCTGAGTTCTATTCTAGTTTTAAATATAGAAGCCAAAGTTTTGACAAGTCCCCTAAAGTCTACTCTCCCCTCTGCTATGAAGTAAAATATTATCTTGCTCCTGTTAAATGCATACTCAACCTCTATTAAATTCATCTCCAAACTAAGTTCTCTTATCTGACTCTGTGCAATTTTAAATGCTAATTTCTCACTTTTTTTATTCTCCATGTATACTTTTTCATCTTCTTCATTTGCAATTCTTATACACCTTTTCAATGAGCTACATAAATTAGTTTTTTCGACATACTTAGGCGCAACAACACACTTACCATATTCAACTCCATGCGAAGTTTCAACAATTACACTATCGCCTAAATTCACCTCAAATTCCTCACAGGAGAAATAATATACTTTACCAACACTTTTAAATCTTGCCCCAATTACTCTCCTCAATGTTGTATGCCTCCACAGTCTTTAAAATAAAATTTTTATAACATATTTCAATATTCATACCACTTTCCACTTTATTCCTAAATTTATATAATTCACTCAGAATATAGTAAAAAAAGCCTGAGCAAATATTATTACATATTTTTATTATATCATCTTCAAAAAGCTTGTTTTTAAATAGAATCGAATTGCTAGTTTCTAGATATAAATTGACATCACGTAATATATTAAAAAATACTTCAAAAAATATATTCACTTCCTCCTTGTAAGAAATTATTCGAGTCCCAAATTCAAACACATTAATTATCTTACCATCAATTATAAATTGAAGTAACTCTATAACGTGTTTATATGCTTCATATACTATCTTCTTGTCTAATATGGATATTGATACATCAACATCCCCACAACTCTGCAAATACAAATCGCATAGCTGATTCATATCAAACTTATGCAACTTACTTAGATACTTTATATACTCCTGCTCATCCATCAATCTAAACCTTATAATTAAACATCTAGATATAACAGTACTGATAATCTTATAAATATTTCTAACAATCAATATTACAAATACACCAACACAATCCTCAAGTGACTTTAAAAAAGTGTTCTGGGCTTTGATACTCATCCTATCTGCATTGTGAATTATGACAACTTTATTTTTAGACTCATCTGGCATTTTTAACATCTCAAAATTTATACTTCTAATGTCTTCAACGGAAATTCCTTTTTCATTAATTCCAAACTCTAATATGTCTCTAGGATTATCAGATTCCAATCCTAAAATCTTCAAAGAAAACTCCTTAGAAATTTTTTCTATTTCACTAATATTTCTACCGTAAAATATAAATGATTGTGGACATCTATCCGATGAAGCCAATCTAAATAACGACTCTTTTATATTTCTATAACACATTCCTATTAACCTTACACCCTTAGAAATATACTCTATACCTGTAATGTCTTCAAAATTTTACTGTATATACAATCGTTTATTTTTTCAATAGGTAATAATTGATTATTCAGAAAACAATTTACACGAAATAACTTATATTTATCAACTACATAGTTACAATTTTCATAACATCTTTTTAAAAACATATAATCTTTTTCATGTATATCTCTTTGTTTTCTATCCTTGACTAATTCTAAACTTACGTCTACTGGAATATCCATAAAAAAAGTAACCTCTTCTTTTGGTAAACCACACATGTCATATTCAAATTTTAGTATCCACTCAAAAAATTTTTTTCTATCTTCTAAATCTAAAATCCTACTTCCTTGATATATCAAATTAGAATAAACATACCTATCACAAAGTAATATATATCCATCATTTAAATAGTCCTTCATCAGAGTTCTGTGTACTCCCAACCTATCCAACGAAAAAAACATAGAAACAACATAAGGATCTATATTAAAGTTAAATTCCCCCGCTAAATACTTTCTAGCAAATATAGAATATTCGGTATCATAGCTAGGAAATTCAACTCTCAAAATATTAAATCCATCGTTTTTCAACCTCTTCTCAAGTAGTAATGTTTGGGTTTCTTTACCACTTCCATCTAATCCTTCAAAAGCAAATATGACACCCTTCTTATTATAATTCACTAAACTAATCCTCCACAATTTTTACATACCCATTCATAGAAACACCAACCACTCCATAACAATTTTTTATATACTCAGAAATGATCTCTACATGTTCCACTAAAACTTCTTCTCCTCTAAAAATAATTGGTGTTCCGGGTGGGTATAAAAATATATCTTCAAACATAACTTCCCCAATACTATGTTCTAACTTAACTAATTTAAACTTCATATTTTGCAACTCATACGGTTCAAAAACCTTTTTACAAGAAGAATCACAACTACTCATAATTAAATCAAGTGCAACATTTTTTCCAGATATACACTGCACATCATTTAACACACAGGTTAAATAACTCATTTCACATCTTTTGGTATACACTGTTGGTATTAAGACAACTCCATTGAAGAATACCATCTCACAAATTATTTTCTTAGAAAATAAGTATTTATAAAGAAGCATAGCGTCCAAGTCATTATGTCTAAGTTTTAGACAAATCCTAGAATCATCATAATAAAAATTACCATTAGTCCTACAATACACTTCTTCATTTTTCATTCCATATAAACTCAAATTCCCATTTATACTATCTCTAAAACTGTTACACATATCTAGCAAAATACTTTTGTCACAGTACCTCCTACATTCACATATCGCATTCTCAAGAGATAGCATTATCAAATATGAAGGACTGGTAGTTGTAAATATTGAAAAATATCTATCCACACTATGTAATAACTTAATATTATTAACGTGCATATACGCTCCTTGAGTTAATACAGGTAAAGTTTTATGTGCACTCATTATTGAAATATCACAAAACTTATTAGTACAATTCAATTCTTTATTGAAAGCTCGTATATGGGCGCCATGTGCACTATCTATTAGCAAAAGTACATTTTCATTTTTTAAATACTCATATATCTCTTTCTGATCTATGTAAAATCCATAATAATTGGGGTTAGTTAAGATAACTCCCTTAATTTTTTTATTGACCTTTAGTGCTTTTATTATATCCTCTAAAAATATATTTTTTACCGAGTAGGTTATCTTAGAATAACTATTTGGTACTAATAAATCTACATTATATTTATCTCTATTTATATAATTTATTTTCAATTTCCTAATGAAGATCGCATCTATTATACTTTTATGACATCCTCGCTCAACTAAAATTTCATCATATTCATCGAAACAACTAAACATCATAATATGTATTCCACTTGTGGATCCATTTAATAAATAGTAAGATTTCGCACTTCCATAAAATTCACTTAATTCCTTCAGTGAATCTAGTATACATCCTTCAAGAGCGTGTATATTATCGAGTCCTTCCACCTCTGTTAAATCATATTTCAAAATATTATCCAAATTTGAATATGCCCTACCTTGCTTATGACCTGGTGTAGTAAATAAAATATAATCGTCCTCTAAAAATTTTTTAATTTGATTAAATATATACCCCAATTTTTTTCACCTATTTTAAAAAATACTATTATTTGATATACTCTTATCAACTTATTAAGTTTGATTTAGGGTGATTATTATGATTTGTATATACAAAACAACATACACTATCGGTACAATAGAGAAAATAGATAATATAGAATCAGGATGCTGGATCAACATAACAAACCCTTCCGAACAAGAACTTCTATTCATCTCTAAAAAAACTCAAATACCCATTGAAATGTTAAATGCAGCCCTAGACGAGGAAGAAACCTCAAGGATAGACGTAGAAGATAAAAATATCCTAATAATTGTAGATGTACCTTTTACAAGTGTAGAAGAAAATTCACTAACTTACGGCACATATCCCCTTGGAATAATTTCAAACGATGACTATATTATAACCATATCTATTAAGAAAAATAAAGTTATAACTGATTTTATAAGTGGAAAAATCAAAACATTCTTCACATACAAGCGTTCAAGGTTCACACTTCAAATACTCAATAAATTGACTACATATTTTCTTATTTATCTGAGACAAATAGATAAAAAAAGTCAACTCATACATAGTAGAATACATAAATCTATGAAAAATAAGGAATTAATACAACTTCTATCACTTGAAAAATCCCTAGTCTATTTTTCAACCTCATTAAAATCCAACGAGGTAACCTTGGAAAAACTATTGAAATATGATTTTATACAAAAGTATGAAGAAGATAAACACCTTCTCGAAGATGTTATTATAGACAATAAACAAGCAATAGAAATGGCTCACATATACGCAAGTGTACTTTCGAGTCTTCTCGAGTTTTTTGCCGCAATAGTTTCAAATAATCTGAATATTGTCATGAAATTCCTTACTTCTATGACCATAGTGTTATCTGTTCCTTCAATTATCTTCGGACTTTGGGGAACAAATGTTCCGTTGCCATTTTCAGATAATCCAGTTGGTTTTCCTATGATACTCGTAATATCTATAATCATTTCTTCAATAATTGCTATTGTACTTTATAAAAAAGACATGTTTTAAAATTTTAATAAATATACCTATTTTGAAATTTTAATCTTAATGAGGTTGTAAAATGGGTATAGCTTGTAAAAAATTAATCAATGGAGATTTAATTTCTGTTATATCTCCCTCATCTCCTACTGAAAAATCTCTTATAAAATCTTCTCTAAATAAACTCAAAGATCTAAGTTTTAACTTTAAAACCTACAAAAATCTCTATAAAAATATTGGTTACCTAGCCGGAACAGATGAAGATAGGGCATATGACTTTAACCTTGCAATAAAGGATAATTTTACAAAATCAATAATGTGCTTAAGAGGAGGATATGGATCTCTTAGAATTATGGATTTAATAGATTGGTCATCATTTAAATGCAATCCAAAAATTTTTATGGGGTTCAGCGATTTAACCCCTGTTCTAAATTATATTTTTAAAAAATTTAACATAATCACATTTCATTCACCTATGCTCACATCTGATCTCAATAACCAATACTCTAAAGAAAGTTTAATATCAACCATAACTGTCCCAAAGAAAACTTATTATATTAAGAATCCGAAAAATATAAATCTAAGATCCTTTTCTAAAAATAATAGTTTTGCTATAGGAAATATTGTTGGAGGAAATTTATCTTTAATATGCTCGACAATTTCTACAAAATACGAAATACCCTTTGAAAATAATATTTTGTTCATAGAAGAAATCAATGAGTCTCCTTACAAGATAGATAGAATGTTGACTCATCTTTACTTAACTGGCAAAATACAAAAATGTAGTGGTATAATACTCGGTCAATTTACAAATTGTATTGACGATGTAAAAACACAAGTAGAAGATGTACTCATAGAAAAATTAAAACTGTTCAATAAGCCCGCTATATATGGTCTATGTGCTGGACATGGTGACCCTAGACTTACAATACCAATAGGGGCAAAATCAAAAATAAATACAGAATGCTCAACTATAGAAATATTAGAAAACGTAGTAGAAGATTGAAACAAAAAGCAGATAATAAAATAAATATCTGCTTTTTTAATATACCAAATCAAATAATTTTATAATATAATGTTCTTATTCATTTTTTCATTGCAATATTTGGAGGATGCATGAGACAGGACTTCAAAATATTTAAATCCAATATTAAAAATAAACATATTGCAATTATCGGACTCGGTATAAGCAATACTCCTTTAATAAATTTTCTACTTAAGTTTGGTTGTAAAATAACATTATTCGACAGAAAAAATGTTGAGGAATTTACAAATTCGGAAATTAAAGCCTTTAATAGCCTTAATATTAAATTTGTTTTTGGAAAAAATTACTTGAATTACATTAATAATTTTGATTATATATTCAAAACTCCATCAATGAGACCTGATATATATGAACTTAAAAATGCTAAACAAAATGGATGTGTGATAACTTCTGAAATAGAGGAACTCCTAAAATATTGCCCCTCTAAAATTTATGGAATAACTGGAAGCGATGGAAAAACTACAACAACTACAATAATATACAATCTTTTAAAATTATCTGGATACAAAACATGGATAGGTGGGAATATTGGAATGCCTCTGTTCCAAAGAATTGAAGAAATGGACGAAAGTCACAAAGTTGTACTTGAACTTTCAAGTTTCCAACTTATGAATGTTAGTAATTCCCCTAATGTATCTTTAATAACAAATATTTCCCCAAATCACCTAGACTACCACAAGAACATGGATGAGTATATAGAGTGTAAAAAGAATATTTTTAAATTTCAAAATGAAAGTGATGTTACAATCTTAAATCATGATTGCAAAAATACAATTCTTTTTGAAAATGAAATCAAAAGTAGAATACGCAAATTTTCAACTAAGGAAAATGTCCCTTCTCATGTAATAGAAAATGGTACTTATGTAAAAAATAATTATCTCTATGTTCTAAATCAAAGGTTACTGTCAAAAAACGATATAAAAATTAAAGGAGAACATAATTTATCAAATTTTGCATCTGCAATACTAGCAACCATTCCAGAAATCTCATCATCTATAATAAAAAACTTTGCAGTAAGCTTCCCAGGTGTCAAACATAGAAATGAATTTGTTGATACGATAAATAATGTTCACTTCTACAATGATTCCATAGCCTCAACTCCTACAAGAACTCTTGCTACACTTTCATGTTTTGATGAAAAAGTCATATTAATAGCTGGAGGATATGACAAAAATATCTCCTATCTTCCTCTCGTAAATGGAGAAAATAAAATTAAAAAATTATATCTCATAGGTCACACAAAACAAAAAATATATGAAGTATTTAAAGTGCATGCCCCACATATAGAAACGCTCATGTTTGATAATTTTGAGGAGCTTGTTCTACATGCATACAAAACCTCTGTGGAAAATGATGTTATTTTACTCTCTCCTGCTTCAGCAAGTTTCGATATGTTTAGGAATTTTGAGCATAGAGGAGAAACATTTAAGAATATTGTAAAAATGATAAAGTCTAGTAAATAATTACTAGACTTTAATTTTTTAACTAAAGCTTGATCCTATCACCAAAATAATTTTTAAGATTATCTATATTTATCCTATCCTGCTTCATGGTATCTCTATCTCGAACAGTCACACTCCTATTCTCTATAGTATCAAAATCCACTGTAACACAATAAGGAGTACCTATTTCATCTTGACGTCTATACCTTTTCCCAATAGCTCCAGATTCGTCATACTCACAATTATAAACCTTACATAAATCATCGTATATCTCAAGAGCTTTAGAAGAAAGCTTCTTTGACAAAGGAAGAACCCCAATCTTTACAGGTGCAATAAAAGGATTAAGTTTCAAAACCGTGCGAATCTCTCCATTCACCTCTTCCTCACTATATCCATTACACAATAAAGCAAGAAACAGTCTATCAACTCCCAACGATGGCTCTATACAGTAAGGAACGTATTTTTCACTAGATTCTGGATCAAAATACATAAGTTCCTGTCCAGAGTGATCCATATGAGCCTTAAGATCATAATCCGTTCTATCAGCAATTCCCCAAAGCTCTCCGAAACCAAAAGGAAATTTAAATTCAATATCGCTTGTAGCGTTAGAATAAAAAGATAATTCATCTTTGGAATGATCTCTAACTCTTAAATTTTCACTATGAATACCCAAATCCTTTAAGAACATCAAACAATAATCTTTCCAAAAATTAAACCACTTTAAATCTTCTCCTGGCTTACAGAAAAACTCAAGCTCCATTTGTTCAAATTCTCTTGTTCTAAATATAAAATTTTTAGGTGTAATCTCGTTTCTAAAACTTTTTCCTATTTGAGCAATACCAAAAGGTATTTTCTTCCTAGAACTTCTAAGAACATTTTTAAAATTTATAAATATACCCTGAGCGGTCTCTGGCCTCAAATAAATCTCAGATTTATTATCTTCAGTAACTCCCTGAAATGTTTTAAACATCAAATTAAATCTACGAATATCTGTATAATCTAATTTACCACACTTAGGACAAGAAATTTTCTCCTCATTGATTATGTTTTCTAATTCTTGATTTGAATATCCATCAATTCCTGGTAGTTCTTTTCCCTTTTCCAGAAAATACTCCTCTATAAGCTTATCGGCTCTAAACCTATTTTTGCATTCTCTGCAATCCATAAGAGGATCAGAAAATCCCCCGACGTGCCCTGAAGCTTTCCAAACCTCTCTATTCATTAAAATTGAAGAATCTAATCCTACATTATATGTACTTTCTTGAACGAATCTTTTCCACCATGCTTTTTTTATATTATTTTTGAGTTCGACGCCCAAATGTCCATAATCCCATGAATTTGCCAAGCCCCCATAGATCTCTGATCCTTGAAATATAAACCCCCTATTTTTACAAATAGAAACAACTTTATCCATTAAGTTATCCATAACTTCCTCCAATTTAAAAGCATACATCTAATTATATCAAATTAGCCTAAATCTTTAATAACAAAATTTATATTTCTATAATTCTATCTTCACTAAGGACGAATTCATACAAACTATCTTTGAACATATCGTGTATGTTTGTTCTTATGGCTCTGGCACCTAAAGGATGATTTAAACATCTATTGACTATTGAATCGATTGTTTCATCTCTAACCTTAATACTTTTACCTATTAAACTAAAATAATTTGTTATCTCTCTTTGAATTTCTATTTCTGTAATTTTCCTAAGCTCGTATCCATTCAAAGAATTTAAAGAAACTATTAAAGGAAATCTCCCAATAAATTCACTTAAAATCCCATAATTAATTATATCTTCAATTTTTATGTATTTTCTAAGATTATCTTTCTCTAAAGAATCTCCATAAGTTCCATCCTTAAATCCAAATATCTTTCTAGAGGTCCTCTCTTTTATGTAATGTTCAATACCTGTAAAGGCACCCCCACCTATGAATAATATATTTTTCGTATCAATTTCAATAGTCTCATTATTATCATTTTGTATTCTAACAAGAGTTCCTTCAAGAATTTTTAAAAGATTTTGCTGAACTCCCTCACCAGATACATCCTTAGAATCATTACTTGATGTTCTCTTAGATATTTTATCTATTTCATCTATAAATACAATTCCACATTCTGCAAGCTTTATATTACCATCTGCTTCTTTTAATAAATTTTTTATTATATCGCTTACATTAAGTCCTACATAACCAACCTGTGTGTAAGATGTAATATCCACCTCCACAAACGGAAGTTTCACTATATCACAAAGAGTTTTTATGATAAGGGTTTTACCACTACCACTAGGACCAATCAACATAATATTTCCCTTATTTAAATCAATAAAGTTAAAATTTCTAACTCTTAAAGTGTGTCTATACATCTCAAAAGATAGTATTTTTTTAGCATACTCCTGTCCTATTACTTTCTTGTCTAACTCTCCTTTTATCACATCAGGCAAAACAATATCTACCTGTACATCTCCCAATTCATTAAAAAATAAGGAATCGCATTCATCGCATAATATTAGATCATCATTATTTGCATCCACTCTTATAGTATAAATATCTGTTTCTTTGAAACAACACATACATTTTTTCATTATTAGCTTCCTTTGCAAAATATATAAGTAAAAAACTATGTGTTATTATGTGTACATTGAATATATTTTAAACACACATCAAAACTAAATTTATAAATACAAAAGGCTCCTACATAAGTAAGAGCCTTTGAAGAAAATTTAAAATTGAAAAGTAACACAACTTTAAAATATATCATTCGCAAAATTAATTTTTTTCAATGATTGAACCCAGTCAGTCCTTAGAATTCAATAATTTATATATATTGTAAATATGAATAATGATTAAGCAAATATTCATAAGTGCTACTGGTAAAGACCTAATAATAAGTGCATATATAGCTGAAATAATGCAACCCGTAATATTTATAATCCTTAATTTCATTATCGATGACATTAACATTGAAACAACAATAAGTATGGATCCGATATATCCAAAAATTTCTATAAAAATGGAATTATCCATAATTCATTATACTACCCTTTCTTAACCATAAAAGTGTGTAATAAATATAAAACTTTATTCCCCCAATATATCATCTAAGAATAATTATCAGAAAGTATATTGTGCATTAATCAATCTTCCTCTCGATTTCCACACCCTTTAGCAATTTTTACTAACCTACTTGTTCCAATTCTATCAGCACCAACTCGTATAAATCTTTCTGCATCCTCAAAAGATGAAATTCCACCTGAAGCTTTTACCTTTACATTATTTCCAACATGTCTTTTTATTAATTCTACGTCTTCAAGAGTCGCTCCAGCTATCGAAAAACCAGTTGAGGTTTTTATATATTCAGCTCCCGAATTTGTAACAACCTCACACATTTTTATCTTCTCATCTCTTGAAAGCAAACACGCTTCAACGATTACCTTTAATATCTTTCCTCCACACACTTTACGAACTTTAATAATTTCATTTTCAACATCTAAATACTTCTTACCCTTTACATTGCCGATATTAATTACCATATCAATTTCTGCTGCACCATTTTCAATCGCATCTTCCGTCTCATATAACTTAACCTCTGTAGTGGCATATCCATTTGGAAATCCAATTACTGTGCAAATAGGTAACCGTCCTTCCACATACTTAACCGCATCTTTAACATAAGAAGGTGGTATACATGCAGATGCACACCCAAACTTTATAGCATCATCGAGAACTAAGCAAATGTCACTCCATGTAGCGGATTGGGATAATAATGTGTGGTCAACAATACTTAACACTTTATTCCTATCCATAAAACAAAATCTCCCCTTCCGAGACTATTCTACCCCAAATATCAAAACTAAAATAACAAAACTATACTCACTAAGAAAGCACTAGTTATGCTTACAAGCATTCCAGCAATCATAGCTTTAAATATAAGTCTAGAAACTGTAGGTCTTTTTTCAGGACAAAGTATACCAATTCCTCCTATACATATACCCATACTACCAACATTTGCAAAACCAGAAAGAGAAACAGTGGTAACCAAAGCGGACCTAGCATCTAATGTAGAAAATTTTCCTGCCAATTCACCAAACGCTATAAACTCATTGAGAATCAACTTACTTCCAAGCAAACTACCTTCCATTAAGATAGCATCACCTTCCAATCCCATTAAGAATCCAAAAGGTGCAAAAATATGAGAAAATATTTGAGATAAGCTCAAATTAAACATCCCTAAAATTAAATTGATTAGTGCTACTATTCCAATAAACCCTACAAGAGATGCCCCAATAGAAATAACCATCTGAATGCCTGTATTGGCTCCTTCTGATAATGCATCTATTACATTTGAGTTATTACCTTTATTATCCATCTTGACTTCGGAAATTAATTCAACCTCCTCTGTTTGAGGAAAAATAATTTTCGATAACATTATACTTCCGATAGGAACCAAGGCACTTGCAATTAACAGATAACTTAAAGGAATACCCAATGCAGCATACCCTCCAAGTATGGAAACTGACATACTTCCCATTCCTGAAACCAATATAACAAAAATCTCGCTATCAGTTAACTTTCCTATATACTTAGCAACTAAAATTGGACTATCTGTATGACCCAAAAACATATTTGCGACTGCCACAAAACTTTCAACCTCTTTGGTCCCCATTAGCTTACCAATAGCCTTACCAATCCATTTAACAATAAAACTAATTACACCAAGATAATATAAACCACCTACTAGGGCAGAAATAAATATTATGTTTCCTAAAGATTGCACAATAAATATATACATATTTATCGAACCACCTGTAAATAAATCACCGAAAACAAACTCAAGTCCCTCATTACCTGCATTAATTACCGTAGTAACAATATTAGACAAGGTATTAATTACTGCTTGACCAAGAGGAACTTTAACAATTATAAATGCTATTATTAATTCTATAGTAAGTGCTAATACAACCTTTTTCCATTTGACTGCCTTACGATCATTTGAGATCAACCAACAGATCAATAATATTAATAAAATACCAAGTATATTTAATAATATCTTCATTGTCCACATTTATATCAGCGTTATAACATAATACTGATTACTCCTTTCTTAATCTGAACCTAATCATTAATAAAATCCAACTTTATAAACGATCTAAATCAATTTTCCTAAAATAGAAGTACCTATAGTACCCTTAGGCATTTCAACTCCAAAATTCTCGGCAATTGTAGCACCAACTACCGCAAAAGTTTCAGAATCATCTAACTTCCCAAATCCCTTCATAGATGGAGAATATGCAAGAAATGGAACCTTTTCTCTTGTATGATCAGTTCCTTTGTGCGTTGGATCATTCCCATGATCTGCAGTTACTATAATTAAATCATCTTCATTTATAACATCCAAAAGTTCTCCTAATCTAGCATCAAATTTTTCAAGCTCTCTTGCATAACCTTGTACATCACGACGGTGTCCCCATAGAGCATCAAAATCCACAAGATTTACATAACAAAGCCCTCTAAAATCTCTTTTAGCGATTTCAATAGTTTGATCCATACCATGCACAGAACTCTCGGATTTATTAGATTCAGTAAGTCCCTCACCATCAAATATATCAAAAATTTTTCCAACAGAAATCACATCATACCCATTGTCCTTTAAAGCATTAAGTACAGTATTTCCATAAGGTTTTAATGCATAATCATGACGATTTGATGTTCTCTTAAATTCACCCTTCTTTCTTCCAATGTATGGTCTAGCAATAACTCTTCCTACCTTCCATTCATCTTTCATTGTTATTTCACGAGCTATTTCGCAACACCTATACAGCTCTTCAAGACCAAATGTCTCTTCGTTTCCACAAATTTGAAGTACCGAATCTGCAGATGTATAAACGATCATATGTCCTGTTTCAATCTCTTCTTCTCCTAATTCATCTAGAATTTCTGTGCCACTCGCACTCTTATTACCAATGATTACCTTTCCTGTTCTTTTCGAAAGCTCATCTAAAAGCTCCTTTGGAAATCCTGTATCTGTAAAAGTTTTAAAAGGTTTTGTAATATGGAGTCCCATCATTTCCCAGTGTCCGGTCATCGTATCTTTTCCTACGCTAGCCTCATTTAAGTATCCATAGTATCCTATCGGTGAATCTAAGGCTTCTACCTTATCTAATTTGTGCAAATTTGCTATACCAATTTTTTGGAGATTGGGAATCTTAAGTTCAGAATTGTATTGAGAAATATGACCTAAGGTATCTGATCCTTCATCTCCATAAATTTCGGCATCTGACATGGCCCCAACACCTAAAGAGTCTACCACAATTGTAAATATACGTTTGTATTGGTTCACTTACATCCTCCTCCTATTTTAAAACGTAAAGCTATAAAACCTTGTTGAATACGTTTATTTTAATATCACCCCCAACGAGTACTCTTCAGATCTTACACACATACCACAGACTATCTATGCATCATTATATATTAGATTATAAACAATATCAATACAAATACAGCACAACAAAAAAGTTATCGATACTTTAATAGTTGGTAAACTAATGAGATAATATTAAATTATCTATTTGATAACATGCAATTTAATCGAGTAATAATCTATAAAAATTACACATAAGTATGTTTACGTGACACAATAACAAATAGCCATGAGATATATAAAACACTATCTCATAGCTATTCGTTAAAATCCCTTATTCATTATTTAGTAACATTAAATACTTTAATCTTCTAACTCACTATACCCTCTCATATAAATTTCCCAAATTTGGCTCATATCTCTTAATTTTTTCAATTTCTCCCAGTGAATAAAAATAAATGAGTGTGTTTAACAGATCTTTCCCAAATTATTAAAAGTCATTTTAATAATGATGATGTTCTATTTTCAACCTTATATATTTTCATATTATCTACCTCAACAAATTTTTATCTACTAATTTGGAAATAAAGCATCTTTCAAATCTATTTTTGATTTTATTCACATCTTTCTCTGTATATGTTTCAATCAGAACTCCAAGTAATCGGTCAAAACCAAGTTCTCCTTTCAAAACTTTCTTATTAGAATACTAGCCGACATCCAAAGTAACAAATATAGATAAATACTCCTTATCGCAAATTCAACAGCTTTCATTTATCTTCATACCCCACGAATGACTGTTCCTGCATTTCCACCAAACATTTCTCCTCAACTTTACATTTATCATATCGAGTTTTAAATAGTAATTTATTCTCTAAACACTCCGAAATAAGCTCTGAATGTACTTCTGCTAAACTGTTGTTCATATGTAAACCTTAACCTCCTTGTGCTTAAAGTATGTGAAGTTTTTATATTGTAGTTTGTGAATATCCGTATAAACAGAAAAAGCCCTTTGAGGAAAGGATTTCTCCTCTCTCAAAAGGCACGTTGAAAAACTTGAATTTACCATCATGTAATGTGTTTTTTATACGTTCCAAAAGAAAATCTGCTCAGAAGCATTTCATACTCTTTCGAGTCAAAATGGTCAATATCAGATGTGAGTACAGAATAGGTTTCGCCTTCATCAATAAATTTACATCCAGTATCAAAAATTCCGTTCCTGTTATAAAAAGAAATTCTTTTTTCTCTCTGCAAAGCATTTTTCGCGGAAGAATTGATTGCTTCAACATTCAACACGATAATCTTTTCTGTATTCTGTTTCAGCCAGTCAAGTATCTTAGTACCATAGCCTTTTGATCTGATTCGGTCATTTACTGCCAGATAAAGCACAAAGACATATTTATTATCCTCAGCCGTATACAAAAACTCCGCAGAACTGCTTATCTTCATAAAAGACTCTGAAATTAACACTTTTACGAAATGCCAACACTCTCAATAGCCACATCGGTATCTGCTCATTTTGAGGAAATGCAGTTCTCATTAAGCGACAAACATCTTTGTATTCATTTAATTTTCTTGAAAAAGTTTTATCAAAAAGCATCTCTGCCTCCATCCTCACAAATTTTGGTTTGCATTTCCATTCATTTTAGAAAATGGGCAATCCCAATTGGAATTGCCCACTCCTTGTACTAATTATGCGATTTTTTTCTTGCTTGCACCGATTTCTGCATCAACTGCAAGAGTTAATGCCTATCATCATAGCTCTCGGTGAAATATTTTTGATAGCGATAAGAGTTCTTCGCAACTAGTTCTTCGGGATCATAATAAGCGTGAATACCAATTAAAATGGTTCTGTCTGTGCCTGTTTCTATCATCAAGAGTGAACTGTAACAACTTCTTTGACTTCGGGTACTGCAAACACACCTTTTAACCTTTACTGCACATAAATACGACTCGCTAAATGTACCAAAATCACTGCTTCTCCAAATAAAGACTCAATCTTTATCTTAGACAAATCAGTTTTCTCATGCTCATCCTCCACTTATTTATCATCCTTAGATTTTATCATTTTTCTTATTCACATCATTTTAAGGTCTTCATCGTAGGGAACCTAATAGTCGATAGTCCATATTAGTCCATACTGGTACTTACTGTATGAATTGTCTTGCTTTTGGCATTTCTTGACAATCCACTAAAGTCCAAATAAAAACAAAAATTTGTTATCAATTTGACGTATTTCTACTGTTTTGATGTCATGTACGTTCTAAGAAATGTCCTTTCAAGGACTTCTTCCTAAAATATATCACTGTTATTCTCCAGCGCTTTCATTGCTTCCTTTTTCTTTATCTCTGTTGCTTCAGCATATATATCCATCGTTGTCTCAATATTTGCATGTCCCATTATGCTCTGAATTACTTTCAAATTGGTTTCATTTTCGCAAAATCTAGTACAAAATGTATGCCTGATATGATGACATGAGAAATGTGGAATCAAAACGGGACGTCTGGATTCCCGTTTTGCCTTAATAATTTCTTCGGCATTGTAGGCTTCATAAATTCTTTTGATAGCAAGATTGATCACGCTTGGTTTATGAATATTTCCGTCCTTATTGCAAAAAACGAATCCACTCATGCCATCGACCACCTGAATATTAAATCCAGTCTCTTTCTGTGCTTCATACTCATCACGAAAAGCCTGCACTACTGCATCAAGCATCGGAATAATCCTTATCCCTGCTTCAGTTTTTGGAGTAGAAATGTGAAATTCACTTTTTCCGTTTTCCATAAACCTGTATATTGCAGTGTGATTGATGCTTATCGTCTTATTTGCACAGTCAATATCTTCCCAACGTAACCCTAACATCTCACCGATACGACAACCTGTACCAAAAAGTGCTGTGAACAATGGCAACCAATGAACATATACCGGACTGTTTGCAACATAATTTAGAAATGCTCTCTGTTGCTCCAGCGTAAGTGCATGACGAATACCTTTATTCTTGCCCTCTTTTTTCTTAATCTCTGCCATTACACCACTCGACGGATTATTCCGAATGATATTGTCCCGAACCGCCATTTGAAATGCCGGGTGCAAAACTGTATGGATATTATCCAAGGTATTTGCTTTTATTCCAGCTTCATTCAGCAATGAATAATAAAAGAACTTTACATCCGAATACTTTATCTCGTCAATTCTTCTTTTACCAAATGTATCTCTGACAAAATGATTATACATATACTTATAGTTTGCTCTTGTATGTTCTTTCAGGTCATACTTAGTAGATATATACCTATCAAATACATAATTAAGAGTAACTTTTCCATTGCAATATGAATCTAATCCATCTAACTGGTTGCGAATAAGGTCTTTCTCCTTTTCACGTAGCTCCAATAGATCATTTGCATAAATCACATGCCTTTTTCCGTTTGGATCTGTGTACTGGTAAATGTATCTGCCATCGTTCTTTCTCTGGCTTTCACCCTTTCTAAGAACTCTGCCTTTTGAATCTTTTCTTGATTTTGACATATTGCACCACCTTTCTAAAAGAAAGAGGTCACAAATGCCATCACTCGTCCTCAGACTTGTCTTTGTCAACCATCGTGTAAAATCCTTGAACAAGCGTCTGTGTTATGGTCAGATTATGATCATTTGCATACTCTGTTATATCCGTATGCTCATCTTTTGTGAGACGGATAAACACACCTTCACTTCTAGGATTCTCCAGTCATGGTCTCCCGGTTCTTGCCAACCGTCATCACCTACCCTTCATAACCTTAAATCCACAATACATCTTGTATATCAAAAAGTCAACTAATTTTTTGATATACAATAATTTGCAACCACTTTTCTATCATTTTTACACACGAAAAGATTCAAGATATTCCTCAAAGATAGGTACATTCACTAACGTAATACGATTGATTTTATATACCGCATGAGTTTCCTGCGCCAGCTTCATAAAGCTGTGCTTGCTCATTGAATATCTCTCAGCACCTTCATCGTATCTTATGAAGTCCTTCTTACCAACTTTCTTTTCCATAGCTCACCTCTTTCTAAGAAAATGTACTTTTTCTGTTGTTATCGTCATGGCATATTTGCCAATAAAAGAACACTTACCGTTAAATATGCTTTTATTGATAAATATAAAAATTCATACAGGTGGCAGTTCAGTCCTCTGCCCACATCGGTCTCGCACCGTCATTCTTGTTGTCCGGAATACTCCGGAAGTATCATTATTAAAAATATGTATCATTGCCTAATACAACTGCTGTATATTTTGCCAGACATTACTCGCTCCCTACCTTAGTTTCAATATAGAATCTATTTCCATATTTCATCACATGAACCTTCATATATGAAAGCAGGCTTCTCATGGCGTGTCCGCATAGTGGCTCCACATATTCCACACGTCCTGCATATATCTGAATATTCAATTATCAATGTTCAAATTAGTCAGACGCCGTCTGACCTTTTGGATAAAATACATGACCTCATCAGCCATAAAAGCACACAAGGTAAACTGTTACTTTTAACTCCTTGTGTGCTTTCTGTGAATGACGAAATCACATCACAATGTGCTAAAAGTTTTGTAAAATCTACGCATCATCTCCATCATTCTATCCTTCTTCAGTTCTACCGGAAGATTCTCAATATAATATGATATTTCTTCCATATACATCCGAAATTCCACTTCCGTCATTGGCTGATTTGAAATGAGAACATTTCTTCCAGCTCTCTGTCCGGTAATCAAGTAATCAAGACTTATATTCATTTCCTGTTTCAAAATGATGAGCTTATCTTCCGTAATCATGCTATGTCCTCGTAAGATTTTTGAGTATTGAACGGTTGATATATCAAACATGGATGCCATTCGCTCGTCAGAATAGCCTATCATGTCCTGTGCCTGTTTTAATCTAGCAGCAATTACAATCAATTCTGCTCTTGTTATCTGGTGAATCATAAGACCTCCCTTTTTGTCTCTGTGTTCATTCTATCAAATGCTTCATAACATTTCGCCGTCCTTTTTTGGTTCCGCCTGTCCTTTTTTGGACAAGGCAAAAAAATAGCTGTGCAAAATTTGCACAGCCTGTCCCTATCGTGGTCGTGGGTTCTTGTGCAACCAAATCACATCCTTTCCCGGATAACAAAAAACCACGATCAAATTCTCAATCTTCACTCTATCCCCCTATTGGGGAGTATTAAAAAAGCATCCAACTTTGCGTCAGATGCCTACCATTTAATATTCTATTCCGATTGTGTATTACCACCGTTATCATCCATTATCCTCCATGTAAAAAATACCTAAATTAAGCGTTTCTACTCCCATTATCATTCTACTATAAAACCTGTCCTATAAATTCCTCTTGCAACATGGTTGACCTGCTAAAAATCTGCTGATACAATAAATCTGGATAAAATACAATACTTCTTTAGAAAATGCAAAACTGTTACCGGGTATCACTATGCCCTGTGGCAGTTTTTTCTTTTCCTGTTTCCCTCATCTTCCTGCATTTTTGTGACAGAAATGCCACTATGAGTTTTAGACAGGCTGCCTATGCAGCCAAAACTCGCAAATCTCCTATGGGGATTTGCACAAGAACAGCAAGCATTGGATGTGTCCGTACACATCCCCCATTTCTGCAATTTATCATCCCGGATAAACCGTCAGAAATTTGCTTGTAAGGGGATACTCCCCTTAACCCCCTTTGAAACAATAATCGCCAGATATGGCATAACAAGATCAGGAAAGGACTGACTATGGCAAATCGTAACCGCAAGCATAAAATCACGCTCTACCTGAGTGATGATGAAATGTATATTTTGAAAAATAAATCAAAACTCTCTAATCTTAGTAGTATGTCAGCGTACCTCAGGAATCTGATTATCTATGGATATGTTTATGATGTAGATTACAAATTTCTGCATGACTACTCCGTAGAACTTGCCCGTATCGAGAACCTTATAAATCAGATTGCAAAGAGAGCCAATACTACCGGAAATATATATTCGGAGGATATGAAAGAAGTAAAGGAGCTAATGGAAAAGATATGGCATACACACGAATCCATGCTATCAAAGCAACCGTTGATAAGTCGATAGCCTACATCTGCAATCCGAGCAAAACAGACGGTGAACTATATGTTTCTTCCTTCGGCTGTTCTGCCAAAACTGCTCATTTGGAATTTGCTTTTGCCAATGGGAAAAATATAAAAACTGGAGATAATCTCGCACACCATTTGATACAATCTTTTGCCCCCGGAGAGGTATCCTTTGAAGAAGCACACCAGATAGGAACCGAGCTTGCCGACAAACTCCTTGGCGGAAAATATTCTTATGTGATTGCAACTCATATTGAAAAAGATCACGTGCATAATCACATTATTTTCTGTGCAACTGATAACATAGAACATAAGAAATATAATACCTGTAAAAAGAGCTATTATAATATCAGGAAGTTCAGTGATGAACTATACAAAGAACATCAGCTTTCGACGATTGTTCCCGGTCAACAGCGTGGTAAAAAATATACTGAATGGGAAGCAGAAAAGAGTGGGAAATCATGGAAGGATAAGCTGCGTCTGGATATTGATGCGACCATAAAACTGTCAAATTCATACGAAGATTTCATCCGACTTATCAGACTGAAAGGATACGAAATCAAAGGAGAGGAAATCGGCGATTCCTTATCCTATATTTCGTTTCGTCATACTGGTGCTGAGCATTTTGTGCGTGGCAGTGATCGTTCTCTGGGACATTCCTACACAAGAGAAAGTATCAAGGAACGGATAAAAACACGAGACAAAAAACGTACAGACTATAAACAAAGGAATTATGCTACCCGTAACCTTATAGATACATCCTCAGAGAACTTCACAGATAGTCCGGGATTGCAGCATTGGGCAGATATTGAAAACTTGAAAATAGCCGCCAGTGCCTATGCGGAAGCACAGTCAATCAAAGCATTGGAACAGCAAATTGCTGAAAAGAAATCTCTTTTCAGTGTGGCACGAACAGAACTTGTTACTCTGGAGCATGAAATCAAACCTTATGCAGAACTGCTCAAATATGCAGAGCAGTACGAAGCAAATAAGCCTTATCATCTGCGTTCCCAAAAGTCAAAGAACCCAGATGAATATTTCCGAAGGCATGAAAGCGAACTACTGCTCTATGATGGTGCCAAAAATATGCTTCGAAAAGCTGGTATCAATATAAAAACCATGAATCTTGATCAGATGCGAGCTGACTTCCACGCTATGGAAAAGAAAAAGGCAGAGCTGCAAAAATCATACAGATCTGCCGAAAAAGATATTTCCGATATGGAAAAGAAAATACAAAACCTCAACCAATATCTCGGTTTACAGCCATCAGAGAAGCAACTGGAGCAAAACAAAAATCAACCGCCACATTCTCTATAATAATATAGCAAATAAAATAAAAATCCGGTGCTATCTTTTTTCTGATAACATCGGATTTCATTCTTTTTTCTGTACATCTTTCATTGCCTGCATATATGCCAAGGCTCTGTCCCTGTTATTCCTGTCAAGTGTTCTAGCTGTTTCAAGAAACACAAGATCTTCATCAGTTAATTCCTGTAACTTGTTACTGTCATCTGCAAAAAATTCAGCTAGAGAAATATGGAATCCGTCACAGATTTTCTGTATCAAATCTAACTGCGGAATAGAATGTCTGTTGAACATATTGTAAAAGGAACTTTGTTGTATTCCACTCTCCTCAACCAACTTGTAACGACTCCAGCCTCTTTGCTCACACAGTTCATCAATCCTGTCATAAACCTGATCGTACCTCATGATATACACCTCCCTTCTGGGGAACTTAGTACATCATTATTGTAGACTGCCCGGCTTATTTGCGAAATTTCTTATTTGTAGAGTAGTTTGCTACCCTATTGTAGACTATTTATATCTCAGGCGGATTCATGTACCCTTCAAATGACACTGTTGAATTGTCTATTTCAACTAATCGTTCCAGCCACCTTTTCACGGAACCATTTTCAACAAATTCCTTCAATGCACCATCGCTGAAACGCTCTGCCCTCACTGCTCCAAGAAGCAAAGCTACAACCTGTCGTCCAGTAAAATCAGACACATCGGCAGAACACATGGAACGCATATCCCACTCTATGCCTTGTTCTTCTAAGATTGCCTGATATTTATTCAACGATAATTCTGGGTGTTCTTTTTCAAATGTGTATATATTATCTTCCAACTTCGTAACCGCTTCTGCATACGCAACGAACGGAAACTGTATCGGATGTTCTTTCGATCCATCATTTTTGTGGTCTGCAATCCACTGTCCCACTGCCTTTGAATCACTTAACTCTGGCAAAAGGTTTGTTAATATCTCATACATGGCAATACCTCTACACTAATATTCGTATAATCTTCCATTTGTAAGTCCTGCTTTCCATCATCAGGACAAACATGTTTTTTCTTTCTTCTCCATAAGAAGTACATTCAAAAAAACAAATTCCCGGTGTTACTGGTCAGCTTTGCTTCATCTATGTTTATTTTAATCAATTCTCCCTGCTCTGTCTGATAGCGGCACCAAAGAGGTCTTACCTCTCCCTTTGTAGATGTAACCACACAAACTTGGCAGGAAATATCTACTATACGCTCCATCACATCACCCTTTTACACTTCTGGACGCTGTGACCAGAAGTTCTATTATTTAATCCTTAGCTGCGTAAGTACATTTTTCTCCATAGCAAGAATATCTTTCACAGCCGAACGCACAGCCTGCTCAGCATCTCTGCTTATATCTTCTGAATCCGATACGTCATACCATTTGGTTGTAAATATTCTCTTATATGTAAAATCAGATTTTCGCTTATCATTTGGCTTTAATATGTCTGTTAAATTCTGCATTTTCTCCATAACTTTGTCAGGAACATTTCTTCCAGCAAGCTCAAATATTCCGTAAAATCTATCTCCACGAACATTAAACCAGTAGGAATAAACATTAGTTGATCCCCATGAACTAATAGGCTCGTCTAATAACGGAATGTAACTATCCATATTTTCCGTCCTGAAATTATACCCCCAATCAGAATCATATATAATCATTCCTTCATCAGCAAGGCTCCTCAAGGTTTCCTTAATGGAATCTGAAACCTGTGTTTTTCCATCTGTTCTGTTATCAAATATAAGGTCTAATGCCTTTTTATGCTTATTGTAAATTTTGTTACAAATATCAATCAACGCCTGATCCTGCACAATATCTCTCCTAACAATCTCAATATAATTTCTGACCATCAAATCAACATCCGGCTGTAATTCCATTCTACTGGAAATATCTTCAAGAACGTCTATCACATCATCATAAGTCAAGACATCCCAGTTTTCGACATCACTCGGATTTTCTCCGTCCGGTATAAGAAATAGATACAACCGCTTATAAGTGGGATATTCTTTTTCCAATATCTCACGATAGCGATTTAATTGGTTGCTATGTTCATGAGAACCTACCTTGTTTTCGATTGCAATTACAATCTTTTCCTCGGATGAAGCAAGCAAAATATCAATATTTCTCCATTCCCGCAGTACAGAAAAGCTATATAAATCCATAAGCAGAATTTTGAATACATCGTATCTGCTTTCTGTATCCTTTTCAACAAGTCGCTGCAAAATGCCTTTCAGAAAAGCGTCACCAAAATTATGATTTTCATTTGGATTCAATAGCCAGCCAAGCATGTTGCTATGGCGTATCTCTGTCCTTGATATTTTCAAAACATCAAACAGATTGAATTTGCCAGTCCAAGGTAACAATTCATCTAAGCAGCTTATTTCTAAGAGGAAATTCTGCAATGCTTCCTCGTCTGTTAATTCCTTTTTTCCCTTAATCCACCTTTCAACTTCTGGACGCTATGACCAGAAGTACATTTTTTTCGGTTCAAAATATCAATTTCACTATTCCCAATAATACAGCCAGACCAATTATAACTAATCCCAAACCTTTCATAGAACTTATAAAATCAGAATTTCCATGATTATCCTGTATATCATCTTCATTCAACATTTCTTCAATTACAAAATCATTTTTATCAATTTTCCCATCATGGTTATAATCTCTCATAGACACAACACCCCAGACACTTATTTACGGTTTTTATATTCTGGCTTCATTTTTTCTATGTAATGTTTCTTTTCTATTCTATCGTTATCTGCCACATTTTCATCTAATTCTATGAGCTTGTTCACTCTCATGTGCCGATTATTGTGACTATCTTTTTTACTTGCAGTATTCCATGGCTGCTTACCAGTGCCATTATACACCTCATATATATTACCGTTTTTATTGAGATAAAGAACAATCAAATAACCACTGTCTTAAATTCCATGAACCAAAACGAAAACTTCACTGCTCCTGCGCTATATTCTCGTCTATTCATTTTTTCGCACCTTTCCAATATTATTTCTCGTTCTCTGCCGGAAGTACATCCAAGATGTCATCCATCGTACAATCAAGTACTCGACATATTCTGACCAGAACATCCAAGGATACGTTTTCATCCTTTGCCATAGTACTTGTTCCAATCCCTGCCAGCTCGCAAATGTCTTTTTTTCTTCATTTTGCGGTCAATCAGTATCTTAAAAAACTTGTTATATGATACGTCCATCTATTTCTCCTTTGCGAATCCTACAATAAATCCACATAACAGAAATATTATACCATAGCCGTCTTTCAATTACTATGAGAAATCGTAATTTTTTTTGGAAAGTAGCAAATATTATATCTTTATGCCATTACCACTAAAAATGCTCTGTATTGAAAATTTAAGTTCTTTTAACATAAGCACCTCCACGCATAAAAAATAGGAACCATTCAAGGGACTATCCCTATCATGGTTCCTATTATAAACTCTATGGTGTCCTATAAACACCCCTTGCAGATTATTCAGACTGTTCAGACTGTTCGTCTATAATCTCCAGTGAATACAAATATGGCAAACCACCACAGCTATCACCAGAATCACTTGCTTCCAGTTCTATCCCCTGCTTTTCCAGTAAATCTAAAACTACAAAATGAACATCGAATAAATCAACTCCCATGTACATGCGGCTTTCCCATATATCATCCTTTTTATCTGGGAATATTTTCCCCATAATACATCGTCTCTGAATCTGCGAAGTGTCCATACCTCCGGACAATCATAGCTGCCATATACACAAGTAGCAATATAACAGCCATTCTTTTTTCCGCTGTTACGGCTTTTCTCATATTTATTCGCAGTGTCAAATGCGATTAAATCATCTATAAATTCCCCATCATCTTCATATAATCCCATATGGCAACTCCCTTCCCTTCATTATTTGTTATAAAAATCATGCAACGCATCTATTTCCTGTTTCATACGCTCTACTACATTTTCAGGTGCTAATATCTTTACACCAGTTCCGAGTACAAACACCCATCCGAAGAACTGACTGCTGATTGCAACATTCACATTTACTATGAAATGTTCTTCATCCGCCGGAGATATAATAATATCTTTTCCAAATCGGTCTATCACAACACCTACCAGATCATTAGAGAACTGCATACGCACATTTACTTCTTCCCCTCCGAACATCCCAAAGTTCTTTTTTGCATAGGAGGCAAGGTTAAACTGTTTGAAATACTCTCTGCCCTCTCTTTTTTCTTCCATTATCAACAATTTCCGCATTTTATCGACACGATAATGCTTGATTTTCTCTGCCTGTGCATCATATTCGACCAGATAATAATTTTCATCATCCCATGTCAATGCCCATGGACTGATTTTATAAAACTATCCGTTATGACGCATTTCCATTTTCTTCTTGGTATTCCATTGGAAATATTGAAACTGTATCATCCGATTGTTGGCGATTGCTGAATGTATCGCATCCACATTGTAGTAAATACACTCATTCATAGTCTTGATACGTCCGGTAACCACCACTTGTCGCTGAAGCTTTGATGCTTCATATCCGCTTGCAAAGCTCTATAATTTTCGAATCAGTTCATGTGATTTTTTCACTGTAATAAACTTAGATGATTGGATTGCATCTACCAACAATTCCAGTTCAGCCAGCTCAAATTTTTTCTTTCCTACATGATAATAATAGCTCCTGCCACGCTGTTCTCCGAGAATGTCTATCCCAATATCACGCAGCACATTAAAATCATCATACAGACTTTTCCTGTCTGCGGTAATCTCATACTGCTCCAGTGCATTTTTTATATCCTGCAAAGTCATTGCGTGTTCATCATCGGTATTGTTTACCATGATTTTTGCAAGATAATACAGCTTTAACTTCTGATTAGTCCCCTTTGGCACATATCTCGCCCCCTTATGATAAAAACTTGACTAAATTTTACCACATTTGTATCATATAGGGAATATTATAGGGTAGGTTTATCTTTTACGAACAACTCCCATCCTGCCTGCAAACTTCATAGAATTTGCAGAATAGGCAACAATGCTTACAAAACTTTTTATCTCCAATCGACTTCCACATCCAATAATATAATCTGTGCATCATATTTTCATCCTTTCCTTTCCTCTTTCTGCTTTCATTATAGATTTCATGGTGTCCCATAAAAACACCTATGAAAAAAGCTCACAGAAAGGCGTACAATACACCTACCTGCGAGCCTTCCCTTATTCTGCCGCTTCCAGTACCAATCCGACATATTCCTCATCGCTCATGTTTTCCAGTTTTTTCACAACACGTACCGACAATTCCACCAGATCATCATCGTCGATATGCTCGACTGCCTTGTGAATATCCTTAATTACTTTTGTTCTGCTGTCACTCTGGAAAATGCATATCAGATTTGTTTCTTCAACCGTAAATGTATTATTCATATTCCTATATTTCCTCCCTGTTCGTCTTTTTAGTTTTATCCTGCTCTTTGGAATCTTTATTTTTCTCCTGTGCCACTTCCTTCTGTTTTGCTGCAAGTCGCTCCTTTAAGCAAGAACGAGCCTGCGGCTTTTCCTGCTGTTCTTTTTTTTCTTCCTCACGATTGAATTTCTCCACGCCATTGTTGAGCCTGTCATCAATCATGTTGTAATTCTGTTCCTCAATCTCCTCGATTTTGGCAAGTGGCTTATATTCTGCCAGCTTTGCAAGCAATTCCTTTGCCTGTCTTTCGCTGTCTGCATCTATCCCCTCATCAATAGATATCTGCAAAAAAATTTGTAATGGCTTTACATTGCCACTTCTTATATCATTTGCAATCATCTGAACCTGTGCTTCCCTGTCCGGCACCGAATCTCTGTATTCAAAAGTGTCAATATCATAGGATAACTGGTCAAGCTCTGCCGCAAGTGTCTGTATCTTCTGCTCTTTTGTCTCCATATCAATCACATCTTTCTCCGGATATGCCGCAATCAGCTTTTTAATTGCGTCTTGCACCTTTGGTGTGTCACGAAGATCCGGTGTGTAATTCAGGAAATCAACATCAATACACTTTCCACTCAAAATGTCCACCTGCTCATCTTCCCATTCTTCTGTCCCTTCAACGTGCATATTAACACCAATCGAAGGAATCCCATGCATCTGGGATGGATCAATGGCATTATAGAGTTTCATAGCTTCTTCTATCGTTTCAATGCCCTCATGGTATTCGCCCATATTGTGAAATTCTCCACACTCAGCAACCGTAAATGTAATATGGACTGTCTCTGGTTCAATCACAGGCTCTTTTTCCAGTTCAGAAACCACTTTTTCTTCTGATACAGGTGCGTTTTGTTCCTGCACCAATTCTCTCCCCTGCGTGACAAGCTGATTGTTGATCTGCTCCTGCTGTGCCTTATCCTGCAGGTAGGTTTCCACCTCAGGCAGATAAGTCTCCAGTGTTCCGGTTCTGCCCTCTGTAATTGGGTTAATATCCACCTGAATACCAGCGATATAAATGCTGTCCTCATGTAGCATATTGAAAAGGTCATCTTCTCTGGTAGAGCCTGTGTATTCCACAACTACATCCAAATCCGAATTATCCTGTTCAAGACCTCTGCATCGGCTCCCGGATACCACTACATCTACAATCTGTGCGTACAGTCCATACTCATCAATCTGCGACTGCACATAGGCATATACCGTCTTTTCAATATCATCCGCACTTTGTCCGTCCAGACTGTGAAACAATTCTTCTGTCTTTGCCCGAAAACCTGCAACCACATCCGGATTGTTCTCTCTAAATTCTGCCTGCTTCGCTTCCAAGTCCGCCTGTTCTACTTCCTCCGCTTTTTCTGAAAGCTCCTCATAATCTACAATCTCGACCTCAGAACCCGCATATACTTCTCCCTGCAAATATTCGTCACGATAATACTGCTCTGTAACCGCTGAAAAGCGTGGTTCCTTCAGGTCTGCGATTACCATATCCATTGCTCTTTGAATCGTAATATCCGGATTATCATAAACACCACCATCGAGTAAATGATACTGCTCATTCAGAATGGAGTAATCGTATCCCTCATCACATTCATGCATAAGGATATAGCGGTCTGCGATATGTACCGCAAGCTCTGTCTGTATTTCGTTCTCCTTACCTTCCAATGTCAGCATAAACTTCGGCAGTTCCGTAAATCCAAAAGAATCAACAAAGTGTGCGCTGTTCTCGCCATCCTCATGCAGTACTACAATATCACTGACCGAAAGAGAGTGTGCCTTATAATCTGCCGGGTGATCAATATTGAACTTTGTATAGATTGCTTCCAATGTTTCCGATTGTGTCTGTCCCTGCAATTCTGCAAGTTCTCCCATATACACGAGCTTATAATTCTCCGGTGATACAGCATCAAAATTGTCCTTGGTTATTCCCATACGCTTCAGGTTTTCCGTTCCCTCAAAACGAAATTTATCCAGTTTAGGATCATCCCTTAACTGATAAATGCCATATTTATCGGTATTTCCATACAAGAGCTGTGCTTCCCTGTTGGAATCACTCTCTGTAATTTCTTCCTGCATCATCTGGAGCTTTCGTTCATTCAGCCAGTCTCCCTTTTCAATACCGCACATCCCGTCATGTTTCTCAATCTGTTTTCTGTCGGATACAGTAGTCTCTGAGACGTCCGTATGCAGAAGATACACAGGCAGATCATGGTCAAATAGTTCTATTGCCCTTTCCTGTGTCAGAGGAAACATTTCATTCCATGTATAGCCATATTCCTGCATTTCGGATATACTGATCATGCTATCCGGAAGTGCGTCGATTTCTGCCTGTGCATCAATCATTGCTAATGCAACATCCTGATTTCCATCCACTTCCTGTGCATAGATATGTTCTGCAAGCTCCCTTGTTTTCTCCACATTCCCCAGCTTGTACGCATAATTTACAATCAAATTTCTTTTATCATCGGAAAAAGCTGGCTGTCCATGTTCCAACCGATTAATGATATGCTCTGCCTATTGCATGGCAGACAGTTCCTCCACATCCGTCAGATCTGCGTCAAAATTGTATTCATAATCCCAAAAGTCCGACATATTTCCATTTAATCCCTTACTACTGGACGCAAGTAACGTAATTTTCGCTCCCTGCTTTTCCATATATGAAAGGTAATTTCCATCCCATTCATTTTCATCCAGAGCAGCCATATCTTCGAGAATTTTCCCAACATCTTCCCTCGACATATTTGTGATTTTTAAGACCTCCCATTCGCTTTCAAAGGCGGAAGCGAACTTAACAACCACATCATCGGCATTGATTGGTTCCATTGCCTTATCATAGACCGCCTTCCTCTCCTTCATATCAATCAGCTCATCCGTATCCGTGTTATAACGCACATCCAGATGATACTCTCCGTACTCTCTGGAATCCTGATTGCCAATTTCCGTTGTCCATGCACCCTTGCTTTCCAAATACGCCTGTATGCTCAACTTGTCGTCATCCGTCATTTCTGATAGTGCCTGCATCAGTTCCAGTCTGTCCATACCATAAACATCAAGCAGACTAAACTCTGAAAGGTCGGTATTCTGTATCAAAAGAATATTTTCCTTTGTATGTTCCTGCGATACTTCACTGTCCCTTTGCAATTCCTGTAATTGTTTCTCTATCCCGGTAATCAGTTCCGAAGCGGTTCTCCGTATCGTATCCATGGAAGATCTAAGTTCTTTGGTATCTCTTCCGCTACTCCATCCTGCAATGTACCCAAAGGAATAATCGGAGGTGTCAACTCCGAAATGCTGGCAAACAGTATAAGCTATGCTCTCCGCTTCCACCTCTTTGGTATTGCGGTCTTTTTTCATCTGCTCACCCTGCTCCACTTCCTTGCTATGAAGTTTGGAATGAGCCACCTCATGAATCATGGTCTTTAAAGTCTGGCTCTCGCTCATGTTTTCCTGTACCGCAATCCGTTTTGCTTCTCTGTCATAATAGCCTTTGGAATCTCCGGCTATCTCCTCCAATTCAATCGGTACTGGTGAAATGGCTTCTACTGCACGAATCAAATCCTGATACCCTTCCACATCTGAAAGAAGCTCCTTTGCGGCAAGTTCCGGTATCGGCTTTCCATCCGTCTGAGATAGGTCAAAAACGGATACTGCCCGAAATGCCGGAATTGTTATCTCGACTTCCTCTTTCTGTGGATTTCCGTGCTTATCAAGTAAAAGTTCCTGCGTGACCGGATCAATCTTATCCCGTTCCTCTTTGATTTTATAGGGTGCAGGTGCAAGAATACGGATCGCCTTTTCCCCTCTATTTACATGACGCTCAAAATTCTTCTGCCAAGCCTTGTATCCGGCCACTAACGTAGCGTCAGGCTTTTGCATTGCAATTAAGAGCGTATTGTTGAAACTATAATTATGAAATTTTGACATGGTAGCAAGATAATTTCTGTAACTATCACTATTGAATAAGTCCTGCAATCCCTGCTCCAGTTTATCCGTAAGCTCCTGCACACACTGTTTTTCTGTATTATTATCTGCCATAAATGACCTCCATCCTTGTACGATAAAGGGCAGCCACTACGGACTGCCCCTACATCAACTGATATAATTCTTTTTAATATTCCCAACTCAAATAGTGCTGAAAGGTTGGGAATAAACTTGGGAATAAAATAGATTTTCCTATAAGATTTCTTCTTTCTTCTTTGCCTTATCTGCCGCATCCCTTCCTGCAGGTGTCCCGGACACCCTTGCCTTCATTGCTGCGAGCCTTTCTTGCAATGAAGTCCGTTCTGCTGGTCGGTCTGACAACTTACTATCCGTAACCGTTTTTCCAAGGTTACTCTGCTTTGCCGGCATATCAGCGACTTCATCACCTTTTTTATCCACCGATTTCACATCTTCCTGTGATTTTTCCGGTTCTGCAGCATCGTCATCCATGACAATCGCATCATCACCCTTCTCGTCCATGTTAAGCAGGGCATTAAGCTCTGCCAGACGCTCCAGTTTCTCTGAAAGCTCCGCTTCCTGTGGAAATGGCTTTTCTACCTCTGCTTTTGCTGTTTCAAGCTGATGTTCCACATTGGATAGCTTCGTCTGTGCTTCCTCAAGCTGTGCAGGCATGGCTTCCAGTACATTGTTGATACGGGTGATATTGCCAAGTGGATCAGCGCCGGCTTCCATCGGGTGGCTCATGGCTCCTTTGACATTCATTACAAATTTATTGTTGAAAGAATCAAAAGTTACATTCAGCTTAAATCCAAGATATTCCCCTACATCCGCACTGGCATTGATGCCTTTGATTTCCTTACACATGGCTATGATTGCAGTTCCAGCTTCCTTCTTATCGGTGTATGACTTTCCGCCCATCTGCATAAAGAACTGCTCCTTATCCTCCGGCTTATTCTTCGCATATTTTTCTATATCAGCGGTAAAACCTTCGATACGTTCCTTGAAAACAGCGATCTGGTGCGGATAATGCTGTGTGATGTTATCCTCCAGCCTGTACTTCTGACTGGTATGGTTTGCCTTCATCAGCTTTAACTTCGACACCTGAATATCGAGATCCATCTTTTCTTTTATGTGGGGATTGCCTGTGGCAAGTGCCTTGACCTCCGCATAGGAAAGTGCCGCTTCGTCCACATCTTCACAGCTTCGCACCGGGGACTTACTGGTCATAATCTGTCCGATGAATTTCTGCTTATTCTCAATGAGCTGCCACGAATAACTGTCAAACGTACCTTCCGTAACATAACGAAAAATCTTTACCTTATCATTTTGGTTACCCTGTCGTAAGATTCTTCCCTCCTGCTATTCAATGTCAGAAGGACGCCAAGGCACATCCAGATGATGCAGTGCAATCAATCTATCCTGCACATTCGTACCGGCTTCCATTTTGGCGGTGGAACCTAATAAAAAACGAACCTGTCCGCTTCTTACTTTTGCAAACAGCTCCGCTTTTCTTGGTTCTGTATTGGCATCGTGGATAAATGCGATCTCCTGCTCCGGCACTCCTTTTTCCATAAGCTTATTTTTTATATCCTCATAAACATTGAAAGTGCCATCGCCCTTCGGTGTCGATAAATCACAGAAAATCAACTGTGCCGACTTCTGCTCTTTGGTATTTTCCCATATCTCATAGGCTTTCTCCACACAGATTGCCGCTTTGGAATTTTCCTCATCTGGAAGCATATCGTTGAGCAACCTCTGGTCAAGTGCCAGCTTTCTTCCGTCATTGGTAATCTTTAGCATGTTGTCCTCGTAAGGCTGTACCTGCCTGTCCCGGACTGCTTCGGCACGTTCCGCTAGGGACGCTACCATGTCTTTCTGGAACTCGCTCGGCTTTAGAACCACATTTTCATATTCTGCTTCCGGCACAGGAAGTTTTAACATATCCGGTGTCTGAATGTCCGCACTCTCCTTGAAAAGTGCAATCAGCTCCGGCAGATTGAAAAACTTCGCAAATCTTGTCTTTGCCCGGTATCCGGTTCCTTCCGGTGCAAGCTCTATGGCAGTCTGTGTTTCCCCAAAAGAAGCCGCCCATGCGTCAAAATGTCCCAGTCCCAGCTTCTGAAGCGTTCCATACTGAAGATAACGCATATTCGTGTAAAGCTCCGTCATGCTGTTGGAAATTGGCGTTCCGGTCGCAAAAGTTACACCCTTGCCGCCTGTGATTTCATCAAGATACTGGCACTTGGCAAACATATCAGATGACTTCTGTGCTTCTGTCTGTGTGATACCTGCCACATTCCTCATTTTCGTATAAAGGAACAGGTTCTTGTAATTGTGGCTCTCATCCACAAACAGCCTGTCTACACCCAACTGCTCAAAAGTCACGACATTATCCTTACGGCTCTGGTCATTTAACTTGTCAAGCCGCATCTGCAATGCTTTCCTCGATTTTTCCATCTGCTTAATGGTATAACGCTCCCCGTTGTCTCTTTTTGCCTGATCAATAGCAAGCTCAATCTCATCAATCTGTTTTTCGATTGTGGCTGCCTGTCTTTCCTGTGATAACGGGATTTTTTCAAACTGACTATGCCCGATAATAACGGCATCATAATCACCTGTTGCAATACGGGAACAAAATTTCTTACGGTTGGCGGGTTCAAAATCCTTTTTCGTTGCCGCAAGGATATTTGCTCCGGGATATAACCGTAAAAAATCACTTGCCCATTGTTCAGTCAGGTGGTTCGGCACTACAAATAATGACTTCTGGCATAGTCCCAGACGCTTGCTTTCCATTGCCGCCGCTGTCATTTCAAAGGTCTTTCCGGCACCAACGCAGTGTGCAAGCAGGGTATTATCTCCATACAGTACATGAGCAACCGCATTTTTCTGATGCGGCTTTAATTCAATATCCGGTGTCATGCCCGGAAATTTTAGATGCGAACCGTCATATTCTCTTGGTCTGGTGGAATTGAAAAGCTCATTATATTTTGCCACAGGTGTCTACCTGCGTTCCGGATCACGGAATACCCAGTCCTTAAATGCCTCCCTTATTGCTTCCTGCTTCTGGCTTGCAATCATGGTTTCCTTTTTATTGAGGACTCTCTTTTCCTTTCCATCCTCCTCAATGGTGTCATATACTCTCGTATCTTTGAGGTTCAGGGAATCTTCCAGTATCTTATAGGCATTTACCCGGCTTGTACCATAGGTCATGTTTACAAGCGTATTACCAAAGTCTGCATTCTTCCCCTTAATGTTCCACTCTCCGGTTACACCCGAAAACTGCACACCAATCGTATCCCTGCGGAATAAATGTTCCGGTTCTGGAAAATATCACGCATAAAATCATTGATATACTTTGGATCAATCCATGTGGCACCGATACGCACCTCAATCTCCGATGCGTCCAGCTCCCTCGGCTGTACCTGCGTAAGAGCCTGTACATTTGGGGCATATTCCGAGTGATTTTCTGCATAAGTTGCTGCTATGGCAAGTTTCTCACGCACATTTCCGCTGAGATACTGGTCTGCTGTCTCCCACACATCCGTAAGCGGATTCTGGAAAATAACACCACGAAGTTCCTCGGTAAGTGTATCCTTATCTTTTCCGGTAAGCTCTCCCATATAATCAAGGTCGATTTTGGCTTTCTCTGCTAAAGATACTGCCGGCGCTTCACTTGCGGTATCCACACTTGTGACAACCTCTTCCCTTTTAATGGTACGCTTCGTGAACATATCCGCCTTGCCTTTGAAATTGCCCTCATCATCAAGTTTTTCCAAAGAACACAACAGGCAATAACTGCTGTCCTGATTAAAGGCTCTCTTATTCGTCTGTGAATTGATCAGACCATATTTCTTAGAAAAATTATCATACAGGCTGTTAAGCTCTGCCTGCTTTTCCTTGATTGCCGCATCTGAATATTCCTCAAGCTGCATATCAATCAGCTCCTGTGTACAGTTACGGATTGCCACCATGCCCTTGATACGCTCTTTTGCGGTGTCCGATACTTCCACAGGCTTCATCACAGAGTTTTCACGGTAATATACCTCGTTATCGACTACGGTATAGCTGAAATTCTTAACGGACGGATCAGCCGGAATACTCTGCCTGCTCATGTCATCCGCAAGCTCCTCATCCAGATCAATCGTATCAATCTGTCCTGTAATATTTTCAAGTGCTTTTGCTAACTGCTCCGCAAAAGGTCTGCTGTCATCTGCCCTGCAGGTGCTTTCCATGCCATAAGGACCGGATACCATTTCCATCTTTCCTACGATCTGCTCCGGGTGCTCTGCAAAGTAAGCGTTCATTGCAATGCCATCTGCATCCTCTCCCAGATGTACCCAGTCCGGCTCACGCTCCACCATGCGGTCACGCTTCTGGAAAAATAAAATATCCGAAGTCACTTCTGTTCCTGCATTTGCCTTAAATGCGGTGTTCGGAAGTCTCACCGCACCAAGCAGGTCTGCCCGCTGTGCAAGGTATCTTCTGATCTCCGGACTTGTCTTGTCCATGGTTCCCTTGCTTGTGATAAAAGCAACCACACCACCGAGACGCACTTTATCCAACGTCTTTGCAAAGAAATAATCGTGTATCAGGAAATTATTTTTATCATACTGCTTATCTGCCACCTTATACTGACCAAAAGGCACATTTCCGATTGCCACATCAAAGAAATCATTCGGATAATCAGTCTTTTCAAAGCCTTTGATCTGCACATCTGCCTGCGGATAAAGCTGCCTTGCAATGCGTCCGGTAATGCTGTCCAGCTCTACTCCGTAAAGCCTGCTCTCTTTCATGGAATCCGGCATCATACCGAAAAAGTTGCCGATGCCCATGGAAGGCTCCAGTATATTTCCTTTGGAAAATCCCATTTTCTCCAATGTTTCGTACATCTGGCGGATAATGACCGGACTTGTATAATGGGCATTCAAGGTACTCTCCCTTGCAATGCGGTACTCCTCCGGTGATAGCAGTTCCTTTAACTGGTGATATTCTGCTGACCAGTTTGATTTGCTCTCGTCAAACGCATCAGCAAGACCACCCCAACCGACATACTGTGACAAAATCTGCTGTTCTTCCGGTGTTGCATATCTACTTTCGCCCTCGATCTGCTCCAACAGTTTGATTGCTGCAACATTTCTCTGGAATTTTTCTTTTGGAGAACCTTCGCCCAAACGATCATCACTGATATGGTAATTAGCAGCGTTGCTTTTATCCGGTGCAGCCACAGTTTTTTCCTGTACAGTCTTATTCTCCTCTGCTGAAGGTGTAAGCGGCTCCCATTCTCCGGTAAGCACCTGTGACAGCATTTTCTCTGTCTGTCGGTCTGCTTCACCATTCTCCAGACGCTCACGGGCAGACTGCATATCTATACTGTCCAGTTTATCTTCGGTCTGTTCCCTTTCATCAGAAAACTCCGCTTCTGCTTCCCTGCCACTTTCTGCAAGCTCATTGCCCCAGTCCATTGCTTCCTGCAAAGTCGAAAATGTCTCCAATGCCGGACGGGTGGTGTCTGCTGTATCATAAATCGCATATCCGTCCGCTTCCTTATCAATCCAAAGGAATACTCCCTCTGATAAGGTGGCACTCCACTGTGTCGGATTGCCATATTCATCATCTGCATCATGTACCACATACCATGATAATTTCTGTGATTTCTCTTGTGAAAATTCTTGTTGTGGCTCAGTTTCATCCGGCTCTGCGATACCATCCGTCCCCTCAAAGCGTGAAAACACTTCTGCTTCGTGTCGGTCAATATCTTCCTCTGCAATGGCATTGATATAATCGTCCTCTACCTCGCTACGCTCCGGCTTATGGTCGTATTCAAAAGTTTTCCCATTAACCTGTGCATAATAAAAACTGCTGTCCTCAATGCCGTTTCCAAGCAGATATTTCTCTTTTTCACTGCCCCACTCATCAACCGGAATACATTCATATCCATCAATCGTGACTGTTTCCTGTGCTTCTTTCTCTTTTTCCCGAATCACATTGATATATCTTCTTGCCTGATTGGTAAAGCCATCTAACACCGCTGGGTGCGTACTTAAAATCAGGTCATTGTTCTGCCACTCGTTTTCCGCAACGATGCCCTTTGCCCAGTCCTTATTGTTCTGAGAAAAGCGACCGTCATAATCAAAATGCGTAACCGTATTTGCAAGAACAAATTCCACACAGTCAATACCATATTTATCGACGATTTCATCTGCGGTATTCCTCGGAAGCACAAAACCGTTGAATTTCTCAGCAATCAGAGCTTCGATGTCCTTCTTACATTCAAGCCGTTGTCCATGCTCCAGACGGGAAAGCTCACGCTGTCTTGCCTTTTCTGCCTGTTCTTCCTTGTAAGCCTTATAGTTTTCCTTCCCCTGTGGAGATAAGTATTTATCCTCTTTGATCAGCTCACGAAGCCTTTTCTCCACAACATTCCAGTTCAAAAGCACCTTTGCATACGGATTGCCATAACTTCCCTTTTCCAGCCGGATACCTTTTCCGTCATGTTCATTATGGGAATCATCATTGCCCGGAAGTCCACCTGAACCGCCACCGATGCCATATTCTTTTTTCAGAAAGGCTACCGCTTCCTTCTGGTCATGCCCTTCCATGAAATACTCATAAATACGAAAAGCACCATGCTCATATCCACTTCCCCTGCCAAGTGCATAGTCGATTTCATCCTGTGTGATAAAATCTTCCTGCTTCACATCAACAGTATCCGGCAAAGGAAACTCCAGTCTCTCCCTGTCAAGGTCTGCAATCTCCGATAACAGATATTCCGGTGATTTCACATGCCGCCATTTTAGCGTGGCTTCACCAGACGCAAGACGCTCCGCCGCATCTTCCAAGATATTTTTAAGCTGTTACCTGCCCTCATGCTTGGAAAGAAGCTCCATGAGCTTTGCTTCACTTTCCGGATAATTTCCTGCTTTTAAGCCAAGCTCCTCCGGCATTTCATCCATTCCATCTCGCAGGAAGAAATAGATCTGGTTTGCAACCCGATTTCTCTCCTGTGTGTCCACAAGAAATGCTTCACTGGCACTCATATATGTACCATTTTCAATCATAGAGCGGATATTGCTCTCCACATCTTCCCAATCCATCGTGACAATCGGTGTTTCCCTTGCCTGTGTTCCATAGCCGACACTCATACCATGCGCATCGAACCACACCGATACGGGATTGCCGTTAATCTCAAAACCTTTTCCGGTCTGTCCGTACTCATTTTTCAGAAACTCTACCATCTGCTCGGCATTTCTGCCCTCGGTGTACTTTGCAAAAATACGCTTCCTGCTATGCTGTTTTCCTCCGCCACTGCGAAGAATGGTTTCAAGTTCATTCTGTGGCAAAGAAAAAGCAGCGGGCATGGTATATTTCATACTTGCTTCCGCTGCTGCGACTGTTCCGACCTGCTCCTCAAAAGAAGGAAACAGGCTAAGTTGTGTAAAGGTATGTTCCGCTGCGTCTCCCCGGAGAAGATCATCGGTATCTGTTACAGGCTGTATACCAGCTCGCTCAATACCACTTCCTCGGCTCTGCTCTGAATGTTGTTCATCTTCGCTACCCAGAGCATCTGATCGGCTTCCTTGAGCTGTTCGGTCACTCCCTCGGTTGCCGCCATCTGGCTTATCAGCTTCTCCATTCTCTCCTCTGCCTGCTTCTGGATCGTCAGCAGGTGTTCTTTCAATGTCCCTTTCAGAAGAAACGCTGAGTACACGCCCCTGTGGTTCTCCTTCAGATAACTCCCCCTCATCATTCCGTACTTCGTTATCGTTCCCTCCGGCTGAATGTCCGCCTGTAATGTCGGAATCAGATAATCCCCGTTCTTCTCGTATGTCAGATTCATCGCTATTGCCCCTTTCTACGCTGTTTTGATTGTTGTCAATATATTCCTCATATCCGCTCTCGCTTTAACGCATTGTAGTCTATTTCAGAAGTATTTGCAAGTCCTTTCTGCGTTAAATTTTCTGTTTGTTCCTGTTCGTGGCTCCTGTTATATGCCCTTATGGTTCTTCCAATCTCTAAAAGTACCGGTTTTGCAAGCTCATTGGCTGCATCCCCAAGTACCGCAAGGGTATCCATGGAATTAAATTCGTGAATAAAATCAAAAGCAAACTCCGAACCATACTCCTGCATATCTGCACCGCAGGCAGATAAAATTGTAAAGGAAATGCTGTCCGATAATGTCTCCCTCAAGCGGATACCGACATTCTGCTCGTCCAGTCCCTCTAAAAAACTGCCCTCGATCATGTACTGCGAATCCAACAACAATTCCTCATAATAATCTGCCGTAATCCTCTCAGCTATCTCCATAAGTCTTTCTTCAAACAGCTTCTTATCATCTGTGGCACCATAAGTCTGCTCCAAACGCCTAATTACATCTTCCTTATGTTCCTCATGTAATTCCCAAAGTTCCGGATAGCGTCCGATTCTCCTTGCCGCATGGACATCTGAAACATCAAAAACATATTTCAGGCGCTTTCCATGTGCATCATCCTCATCCAAAAGTGCGATACCTTTTGCACCTTTATTTACCCAGCAGTGCATACGCTCATTCCACAGCTCTATGTAAGCACACGCTGTTGCGTCCGGTCTTTGTGCATAGATTAAAAGCTGTTCCCGGAACGGATACTTGTATAATCTCGCCGCTGTAGTAAGGTATTTCATCCATTCCTCACGATTTTTGACAACCTCGGCTGCTGTCTCTTTTGCCAGAGCCGATATAAAATCATATTTTCTCACACAGTTCTCCTTCCTGTCATAGATACGACAAAAAGGCAGCCACATACACTACATGACTGCCTTTCCTTTGCTTCCCGTTACTTTCCTATTCCGTTGTACCGAAGCTGAAAGTCTTACTCTCAGCCACTTTCTTAGGCATAAACCTTGCCTTAACTTCTGCAACCCTCCCCTCTAATGCCTGAAACATAACATTTACCTGTTCCTATGTATACTCATAGGAACCTCGGTTTGCAAGATTTTCCAACCTACCAATGGCATCCACCGCTTTGTTCATGCGGTACTCGCCAATACGGATAAACTTCTCCGCCTTTGTCTCATTTTCTTTTGTTGCAGGCTCACCCTGCATTTCCTCTGTAGTCATTGTTACATTTGTTTCTTCCATGTGTTTTCCTCCGTTTTTGATAAAAAAATAGAGCGTACAGTTTTCCCATACGCTCTGACGCTGTGTTGTTATTTAGTTATGTGTGGTATTAGTGTTGCACCGACAGTCGAGTAGACTAAGACCTCTCAATCTTAGCCCCTCACAGATCCGTACGTGCGGCTTTCCCGCATACGGCTCCTCATAGTAACATTCACTTCAATATAAACAATAGTACGTTTTAGGTTTTGCTAACGGGTAATACTTGAGCATTCCCACAAATCCATTCCATGTGTATGCCCGTCTACAACCTCTCCGATTCATGGCTTTGAATAGAAACTGTTGTACTCTATGCCGGAATGTTGTTATCTTCCGAAAATTCCATGTAACACCATAATACCGATAGTGTCCAATTAGTTTTACGTTCAACTCTTTAATTATTTCTCGCATTGGTCGATTTCGATTATCGTAAATCCAGTTCTTGTATGCTCTAACCTTTTGCTCAAACTTCTTCCTTGAAGTCTGTACCTTTGGCACGAAACCTCCCTTTCGAGTTTTGCTACAGTAGAAGGTAAATCCCAGAAAATCAAATGTTTCAGGCTTACATTATCCTCTTGCTCTACGATTCTGCTCTGCAAATCTCCCAAATTCAATCAGTCTGCTTTTACTACTTTCCAGCTCCAGTCCAAACTTTTCCATTCGTTCCTTTAACTCTTTATAGTATCTTTCAGCTTCTGACTTATATTGAAATCCTGCAACAAAATCATCCGCAAAGTTGACGAGAAAACACTCTCCCTGCATTTCCCTTTGCACCACCAGCTTAAACCACAACGTCAGCACATGATGCATGTATATATTTGCAAGCATCGGACTCATTACTGAGCCTTGTGCCGAACCTTCCTCTGTTGGCTCGAATTTTCCTTGCTCCATTATTCCTGCTTTAAGGTATTTACGTATTAGTCACAATAAGTTCTTATCCTGTATATTCCATTCAAGGAACTTCATCATCCAATCATGGTCGATATGGTCAAAGAAACCTTTGATATCGTCATCTACGATATAGCTGATTTTTCCATAGCCTATCCGTTGGTATACTTCTTTTATTGCTTCGTGACACCCTCTATTCGGTCTGAATCCATACATGCAGTTTAGGAATCTCGGTTCATAAATAGCTCCCAGTATTTTCTTCACTGCCATTTGTACAATCTTATCTTCATAGGAAGCAATCCCTAATGGTCGTTTCTTTCCATTTCCTTTAGGTATATATACCCTCAGTGACGGAAGTGGCTTAAAGGATTTGTTTTTCAACCTCTGTACCAGTTCCTTGATATTTCTATCAAGGTTCTTCCCATACTCATCCTTAGTTACCTTGTCAATTCCGACTGCTTTGTTCCCATCTAATTCCTTATGGCATTGATTTAGCATATCTTCATTTATCAAGTGGTACACTGATGTAAATATAGGATGTTTTGATGTTGCCGATATCTCAGCTATTCTTACTAATTTCGTTTCCATTATTTCCTCCGTCCCTGAGTACGGATAATGTGTCCTCAGTAAGACCTTTACTATGCAATCCCCTTCCCTCCATCGGCATTGCCCGATTTCTACAGTACTATGGGATTGTCCGACCACCTATCATTCATTTGAAATACTCCGTTTTCAGTTGCAATTTCATACTCTTCTTCGAGAAATGGCAGGTTCTCCCCAGTTGATGTGTATTCACAATGTAAAACATGATTGGTTCTCTGACTCCGCAGTGCCACATAACACTCGCCATATCGCATTACATGATATTGTCTTCCGCACCAATTAAGACGTCGACCGACTGAAGTTAATGTTTCGAAGCTCAATCACTATTCAACCCTGCTTTCTTGCTGTCTACGCTTGTCAGATGCCGTTACCGGCATCATCCCAAGACTCGCTATTATCTGGTTGGCTAAACCTTGGATAAACCGGAATCCCACCGGCTTGACTACACACCCTTAGCTGGGCGCACAACTGGAAGTTATCTATTTCTCCTCTTCGTTAAGACCTAGTTCATTACATATTACTTGCTATCCATCATACCTTATTCTTTCTACCAGCGTTTCCTTTTTCAGATTACTGCTTAAAACGCAGGAAAGTACAATCTGCAACAGACCGACCAAAAAAATCATAATAAAAATTGGTACGATTGGAACATGATAGATATTCATTCCAAATATTCCATTATGTTTTGCATAGGAAAAAAGTGCATAGCCGAGCGGCAGACCAATGATCAAAGCTACGCATATGGTACCAACCGTAAACATCATTCCTTGTAACTGCAGACATAAATTTAATTGTTTATTTGTCATACCCACAGCCTGTAATACACCATATTCCTGCTTTTTTGTCGTAATATTCATGATTATGGTGTTTGCCATATTCATAAAACCGATGAGTCCTACAACCGCCATAAACAGATAACAGCCAAGATTCATCATGCGAGCTGTGAATTCTGCAGATTGTAACTGTGCATGATAGGTATCCATTTTTATATGCGAAGTATTAGAAATCAAAGTATTCAGACTCTGTTCCACAGATGCAACATCTTTTTTATCACAGTCCACCCACAGATAGCTATAGGCTGTCCCCCTCGGATTCATGGAACGGTATACACCTTCCGGAATGACAAGATAAGTGTCCGCGCTTACAAAGGATCCTGCAATCTTTCCCTGATAGGTATAGGTTTCACTTCCATTCTCAAAGTCAAATACAATGGATTCACCCGGAGCATATCCATCTTGTTCCATCCACATCAACCAACCAAAGAAAATTTCACCATTCTTTACCGCCTGATCATAGTCCATAGAGCCAATATCCCCGTCTTGGCGCATAAAATCAAAATCATTTTTACTCACAATATCAGCCGGAAATCTTGTTCCGTTCAGATTTACAGATACAATCTCTCTCGTCATGACATCTGTCACTCCTGGAATGCTTTTGATTTCTTCAATCATTGAATCATTCAATGGATTATCCGTCAGAATCGTATCCAGATTATTCTCCGGATATCTTTCATCGTACTCAGCAGAATAGTCAAGCTGCAGTTCAAATTGTCCATGATTAACGGAAAGACATGCTTCATGCTCCGTATCAATATTTCCTACATAATTAGAGATAATCACAAACAATGCGCAGGAAAGCCCCAGTGTGAGGATGGTACCAATGGTTCTTTTTGGATTACTCGTTATATTTGCCATTGCCATAGAAAACACGGTGACATTTTTTCTGCCATTTCGTTTTCCTTTTTTGTGTGTTTCTGCATTTTCTAAATACCGTGTTGCTTCGATAGGTGAAATCCGTGAAACAATTTTCATTGGTTTACACAGCGCCAAAGCAACGGTAAAAAATGACACGAAAATACATAGAAGCATAACAGGCAGGGAAAACAGTGGCATCTGCTGATTTTGGACTCCCATAGAGCCAGTTCCGGTTGATACAAGGTTTCCCTGTTCTACCAGCCAGTTAAAACCGCATTTTGCAATCAGAAAACCAAGAAGCAATCCAACTGGTATTGAAGAAATTGTCAAAAACATACCCTCTCTGAAGATCAGTTGTTTCATCTGCTTTTTTGTCGCTCCCAGAGCCTTGATTTTTCCATACTCCTGTATCTTGTTGGCAATACCGACCTGAAAAATATTATAAATGACCACAACAGAGAAAAGTACAATTGCAAGAATCAAAACCCCGCATACCGCAATCGTTTCATAACTCGGCTGCAAGACCCATTGCAAATAGAGATCATTGACTATAACGTTTTTTTCTTCGATCCCACAAGCTGCTGCAATCTGCTTTATAACCGAATCAATATTATTCATAGATACATTTGCAGAATCATTTAAAGTAAAATAAATATTATACTGTCTGTCATTCTCTGCGACGTGCTCATCATAAAACTCCTGTGACCCGAAAGCAACATAAGATGCCTCGATGGTATACTCATCCCGATCATATAGGATTCCGCTGACAACAAATTCTTCCGGCTTATATTCTGACTGCATCCCTGCGCGGTAATCCAGTGTAACCGTATCTCCGATCTTTACATCACCATACCCCATTGCACGAAAAAATGCTCTTCCTGCGGCAATTTCCTGCATTTTTTCCGGATACTTTCCTTCCTTCAACTCATATTCTTTATTATAAGGAAGCATTTTTCTTGCAGTCTCATCCATGCAGACAAACCCGCCTTTTTCATTGTCTTTTATGATACCTTCGGTGCACATAGTGCCTGTAGCATCTATTTCCGCACGGTGGTTTACTTCTTTTAACTGCGATCCGTCTGCGGAAACAAACAGACCATAATTGCTTCCATATGATCCTGCCGCCTGACTTTTCTGTAAATGAATTACCCCATTTCCCACAGTACTGATGATAACAAGCAGCATCGTGGTCAGACAGATTGCCATCATGATCAGTATACTTCTTGTCCTGTTCCTTTTATCATTGCTATATGCAATCCTGCTTATTGTCTTCATCTGAAATCCACCACCTGTCCGTCCTCAATCACCAGAATACGGTCAGCGACCTGTGCAATTTCGTCATCATGGGTAATCATTACAATTGTCTGTCCATATTTTTTTGCTGTCATCTTAAGCAGAGCGATTACCTCATCACTGGTCTTAGAATCAAGATTTCCTGTCGGCTCATCTGCAAATATAATTTCCGGACGATTCACCAGTGCTCTTGCAATTGCTACTCTCTGCTGCTGTCCTCCGGATAACTGATTTGGCAGATTATAAATCCGGTTTTCAATCCCCAGAGTTGCAATAATATCATTTACATACGCTTCATACACTTTTCTTCCATCCAGCCCCAGTGGCAGTACAATATTTTCCCAGACATTAACAGATGAAACCAGATTAAATGCCTGAAAAACAAATCCGATTTTTCTTCTGCGGAAAACAGCAAGGGCATCTTCCTTCATCCTGTATAAATCTTTCCCTGCTAAAGTAACACTGCCTTTTGTTGGGGTGTCTAGCCCTCCAAGCATATGAAGTAATGTACTTTTACCGGAACCTGACTTTCCAACAATTGCGACAAATTCTCCCTGCTCAATCTGAATGTCCACCTGATTGGCCGCTTTGACCTGATTCTCACCTGCGCCATAAAACTTACAAAGCTGCTTGGTTTCTAATATCACACTCATGTGTTGCCTCCTTTTCAATTCTGTAAAGCGTACCTTTTCAGCACGCTTTCTTTGCCTGTTTATATATTTGGTCATTTTTCAACCTACATCCAAATTGTATCAGGACAATCTTTCATTTCACTTTCAAAAAACGAGCAGAAATCTTACAGAATTGTAAGATTTCTGCTCACTTAAAATTTAACCAACATATGGTAATTGAATCACAAATGTGCTTCCTTTTTTCTTTTTGCCGGAGGTTACCGTAATCGTACCTGCGTGTTTTTCGATAATTTCTCTCGATAAAAAAAGTCCGATTCCTGTACCACTCTTTTCCATGACCTCCTTGGAACTTCCTCTGTAAAATCGTTGAAAAATTTTGTGATACTCATTCTGCGGAATACCAATTCCCTGATCCTCAATTTCCATTCTTACAAGATAGTTTCTTTTTTGTAACCGGATAAATATTTTTGAACCACACGGACTGTACTTGACCGCATTATCCAGAACGTTGATCACAGCTTCACCAAGCCACCTTTTATCCTGCATAATCGTGCATGTTTCCAGCTCTTTTTCATAGTCAAAAACGAATTCAATTTCTTTCTCATCCGCTTTAGGATAAGTGCGGTTCACAGCAGATATGACAGTATCCATAAGCGGAAGTTTTTTCTTATTAATCTGAATCAGTCCAGTTTCCATCTTGGATATTTCAAGAAGCGACTGCAATAATGTCTCCAGTCCATCCAGAGCACTCCGACAACGGATACGAAACTCCTCCTGTTCTGTGGCACTTAAGTCATTCTGCATCAGCACACTAAAACATGTATCCAAAGCTGCAACCGGTGTCTTTAACTGGTGAGAAATATCAGAAACCATTTCTTTCGTGTTCTCCTTTTCTGCCCTTGCTTCTTCCTTTATCAACTGAATATGATGTCCGATTGCTTCAAGCTGGTCATTCAATTTTTCCAGTTCTGCATGATTTTCCGTTTTCAGTAAATCATCAAATTTATTTTCACGGAATCTGATCAGAATTTCTTCCAACTGGTCTAAAATTTTCTGATGACACGCATCTTCTTTTTTCTTCCAATAAAGTAAAAAAGTCAAAAGAAGCACGCATATCACAGTGCTTACAGCACCGGTCACCATAACTTGATGCCGGAATTGCGAATAAAATGCATTCCCTTTATTCCCCCAGTATCCATATTGCTCCAATAATCGCCTTCCCTGTTCGTTAGTTTCAATATCCTTATCCTTAAGCAATTCCGAAACAGCATCCAGCCCAGAAAATTCTCCCTTTGCAGCAATCTTTGTCATAAGATTTATTTTATATTTATAATCTTCATAAAACACATACGTGGTAAAGCAATTTAATATTGCAAACAATAATATGACAGGTAATACCAAGGAGAGCACTACTGTAATCTTCTTGCGATATCTCTTTGTCACTGCCTTACCTCCTGATTCCATATATACCCAAGACCTCTGATATTCTTTATATAGACCGGTGCAGCCGGATTGTCTTCGATTTTCTCACGGAGTCTTCTGATATTGACAGCGATTGTATTTTCATCCACAAAATCCCCTTCCAGATCAAACACATTTTCCAATATTTGTGTTTTTGAAAGAATCTGTTTCGGATTCTGAAGAAAAAAAGTCAGCATTTTCAACTCCGTTTTTGTCAGACTGATTTCACGACTCTTTATCAGGACTTTCATTTCTCCTGCGATAAATACGATATCTCCCGAAATCATCTTTCCGGCTTCCGTTTTCTCCTGTCTGCGGCGGAAATGTGCTTCTATTTTCAAAAGAAGTACCGAAAGACTAAACGGCTTTGTAATATAATCATCTGCCCCTGCTTCATATCCCATGACCTGATCCATCTCCTGATCTAGTGCTGTAAGACAAATAATGTATGTATTATAATTGCATCTCATCCACCTTACAAATTCCAGTCCATTCCCATCCGGAAGATTCACATCACAAATGGTAACATCCACATTATTATCACTTGCAATTCTTTTCGCTTTTTTCACTGATTCTGTTGAAAAAACCTCATATCCGAATTTTTTCAGTGAAAATGTAATTCCACGATTTAAATTTTCATCATCTTCAACCACGAGTATACCTGGCATAGCATATGCACCTCTCTTTATTAACTATTTTTCCTCTTCGTTACATATTTGTTCTGCCTCAATATCCTCGGTAGTGACTTTCCCTGTAATATCCCTATAGGCTTCTTTTATTCCATTTTTGACCGCCCACTTAATTATAAAATATAATGCAAGTAAGACGATTAGTGCTGTGCCAAAACTAATTCCTAATTCTTCAAACATTTCATTACCTCTGTCAATTCCGATTTGCAAATTTCTTTCTCTCATAATACCACACTTTTTTCATCATAGATACAGCTATTTCTGCTTCCGAAATTCTTCTAGTATTTTTTCCTCCCTTCCTCGTTCCTCGCAATATTTCCAGAAATCGTCCAAAAATTCATCGACAGATTTTTCCGGTGCTTCTGTCGGTTCAAGTTCTTCCAGCCTTTTTACAATTTTTATAACTTCCTCGGCATCAAATTCCTCATCGGTGGCTACCAACGTATAATAGTCAAGTTTTTCTTTCAGCATATCTATTTCTTTTTCCTTATTCATGCCAAAGTCCTCCCTTCACTATATACATGACAGTTTTCGATAAAATCTTACAAATTATTTTGGAATTGTTTTCTTCTATTTGTCCTTTTTCGGTGGAAATTCTATCTTAAACTTATACTGGAATCCCTTGATTTCTTTTCCATCCTTCGTATAGGAAAACTCCTCTATGCTCTCCGGAATCAAATAAGCATCATAGCTGCCTTTCTTGCCTTTTAATCCTTTTACAAGTATCTTTTTCCCTTGAAGCAGGCTCTTGACCTGTGCATCTGAAAGTGTAACTCCCAGTGCCTTACCAACATTCATACCGCACTTTCCGGTACAGTACGCTCCGAATTTTCCTTTGACTACATCGGCTCCACATTTCGGGCATTTGCCAAGCACTTCCTGCGTTCTCTTTCCTGCACCAAACATGGCTTTCTGCTCATCGCTAACGCTATGATAGGTCTTTACAAGATCACTTACCATAGTTTCAATACCAGACATAAACTGTTCTGCAGCAACTTCTCCTTTAGATACCAGAGTAAGCTCATTCTCCCAGTCAGCAGTCAGTTTCGGAGATTTTACTACATCCGGAAGTATCGTGATCAGCTTCATTCCATCCTCTGTCGGAATCATCTGCTTTTTCTCACGCTTTACAAATCCGTCTTTTACCAGCTTTTCTATGATATCGGCTCTGGTGGCAGATGTGCCAAGTCCTTTTCTCTCCACTTCATCGCCCATATCCTCTGCTCCGGCTCGCTCCATGGCGGACAGCAGGCTGTCCTCAGTGTAATGTTTTGGCGGTTGTGTGAAATGCTCGGAAACCTTTGTCTGCTCCACTGCAATCGTCATGCCCTCACAAAGCTCCGGCAGCTTCTTTTCTTCCTCGGCATCTGATTTATCTTCTGTGGTCTTATAGGAAGTTTTGAAGAAATCCTCAAATTCCTTCCATCCATTCTTCCATACTTCCTTGCCGGATACCTTAAATACTGTATCATTGCAGGTAAGCTCTGCCTTTGTGGAATTATAAATGTGCTTCTCCTCGGTCGCACACAGCAGACGGTTGGCACACAGGGAAAGTATCTTCATCTCACTCTCCGGTATTGCTTTTAAGTCCTGCTTGATGATCTCCATGGTAGGAATGATTGCGTGGTGGTCCGTCACTTTCTTGCTGTTCAAAATCCTTTTTATATCTGGATTGAACATGATATTCTGCTCAAATAACAGAGAATTGAAAATCGCTTCGATCACATTTTTTGAAGTACCTTCCATGTCATCGGAAAGATACTGGCTGTCTGTTCTTGGATAAGTCACTAACTTTTTCTCATAAAGGCTCTGCGTATATTTCAATGTCTGCTTGGCAGTAAAACCAAACAGACGGTTTGCATCCCTCTGGAGAGTGGTAAGGTCATAGAGTTTCGGCGGTGCTACCCACTTTTCTTCCTTTACCACGGAAGTGACAAGAGCCTGTCCGTTTTCACAGACTCCTGCAATTCTTTCTGCTTCCGTTTTATCACTGATATGCTCTAGTACCGCATCCAGACCATTTCCCATGATGTGAGTCATATAATAGGCTTCTTTCTTGAAATTCATGATTTTACTTTCACGATCCACCAGCATAGCAAGTGTCGGTGTCTGCACTCTGCCAACCTTCAATGCCTTACCGCCATATAATACCGTAAAAAGTCTTGTTCCATTGATACCCACAAGCCAGTCTGCTTCCTGCCTGCATAATGCTGAATGATACAAGTTATCATAGTCGCTGCCTGGGCGAAGATTATGGAAGCCGTCACGGATAGCACTCTCCTCCATGGAAGAAATCCATAACCGCTTCATCGGTTTTCTGCACCCTGCCATGTTGTAGGTCAGGCGGAAGATCAGCTCCCCCTCCCTTCCGGCATCAGTAGCACACACAACTGCGTCCACCCCGTCATCATGCATGAGCTTTTTCAAAATCTGATACTGTGCTTTTGTATCACTTTTCGCTTCATGCTGCCATTCCTGCGGAATGATTGGAAGGCTCTCATAGCTCCATTTCTTCCATGCTTCCTCATAGCTTTCCGGCTGTGCCAGTTCTACCAGATGTCCCACACACCATGATACCAGATAGTCATTGCCTTCCAAATATCCGTCCTTACGCTGTGTGGCACCAAGAACTGCCGCAATGCTCTGTGCCACACTCGGCTTCTCTGCAATTACAAGCTCCATCACTATTCCTCCCCATTTTCTACATCATTATCGTTGTCGCTGTCGTCTCCACCATTTAAGAATGCTTCATCGGAATCCTGCTCGGCTTCGTCCTCGTCATCATAATCGTAGTCCTCGTCAAGCTCATCTTCATCCTCATCAATGAAGTTTTCCTTTTTCTTCTTGGACTTCACAACATATACCACTCCGATCACAGCTACCGCAGCAATGCCTATTAAAATATATGTAAAGCCGGAACCATCTGCTTTTGCGGTATCCTCTTTCGGCTTACTTGTATCCTCCGTGCTTTCTTCGGTACTGCCCTCAACACTTTCCGTTCCCTGTTTTTTCTCTCCTGTGGTATCTGCATTGTTATTTGACAATACACTGTCTTTGGTAGGAATTGCAGATTCCAAAGCCGTAGAGTTTTTCGGAAGTGTCTCGCTGTTATCCGTTGTGGTATTCAGCAGGTCGTTTTCACTGACTTCTGTAAGGAAATACACCTTTTCATCTTCCCCATCACGATCAATCACAAGATAAAATACCTTTTCTGATGCAGTCTGGATTGTGTAAAATTCCTTGCCTTTTTCTGTGGTCTGGCTGTCACTGCTCTGGTCTGCATCCTTAGAAGTATCTCCCGTACTTGGAGACTGCTTTGCTGTTGCGGAACTGCCTGAAGTTGCTCCACTGCCTGTCTGGGAAACTGTATTTCCATTCACATCCGTTTTTGTATGTTCTGTGACCTGTGCGGTTGCAGAGCTTGGCTTGGTTGCTGACGCATCCACCGGAAGCTGCTGTGCCGAATCTTTTTCATTGCTGTCCTTATTCTCCGGATCGGTGTAATACGGATTGGCTGTTTTATAGATTTCTGAGGTATTTCCTGCATTATCCATTGCTGAAATCGTGAAATACTGATACCCTGAATCGAACTGTTGCAGACGGATATTCAAGGCTCCATTCGTATGCTCCGTAAACTCATAGCCATTGACATAGATTGCCTTGATACCGGAATCCGTATCATGTGCCTGAATACTCAATAGACCATCGCTGACTGCCGCATTTAAGGTAGGCTTGGTAAAATCAAAGCACTTGATATAGCGGTTTTTCTCGTAGGTCTTGCCCTTCTGGTCTGTGACCTGCACATAAATGGTGCTGTTTTCGAAAATCTCTATGTACATATCCTCGGTAATATCTGTCCAGCTTCCATTCTGTCCGACTTTTGCCTTTACTGTCTGAATGGTAAAATTGCCGGATACAATAGTATCCTCCACCTTGACTGTTACTTTCGTGGTATCGTTATGCCACCCAGAAGGTGTATTGATTGTAATTTTTACGCTCGGATTGATATAAGCACATTCCTTATAATCCTTTGCACACACCTCACAATCCTCATCCACCGCATACTGACTGCATTTTTCCTTGCAGATGCATTTTGCGGAAGGCTGTGTTTCCTCGGTTGTGCCTTCTGTGGAATTTTCCGTTGTATTCTCTGTGGACTGCTCTGTGTGATTTTCTCCACTACCGGAACTGTCCTTGTTATCATTACCGGACGCTGTGCTTTCTGCACTGCTTTCCTCTGCCGCACTTTCTATTTTCTGCTCTGCTGTATCCTCCGCATGAACCTCCACAGTATTTGCCCTGTTTGCAAAAAATGCCCCGACCGGCATACAAAAAAGTATTGCCGACAGTATCAGGGACATTAGTACCTTAACGGATAACTTCTTCATTTTCATTGGTCGAATCCTCCTTTTCCTGTTCCCGTTTCTGTAATAAATTTCTGACTTCATCCTCACTGAGCTTATTAAGCATCTGCAATCGCTCGGATGAGATTTTATATTTTCGTATGATCTTCATGGCTTCGGCATCCTCCGCCATCTGTTTCTGCTCTGCAAGGTCTTTTTCCTTTGCCTGTAGCTGTGTTATCTGCTCCCTGACCTTTTTAAGCTGTGAATTGATTCGCTCTACTGACAAAAATAATTCCTCCCTTCGCTAATTCAATCTTCCAAAACCATAAAAATGGCTCTGCCAGTAAGAGGTATTGATTGAGGTATACTGGATTGGATCTCCGCAATGCACCATCGTACCGTTTCCGCAGTAAATGCTAACGTGTGTAACCGGACGTCCCGCATTATAAGTTCCGGTAAAAAAGATAATATCCCCTGCCTTTGCGTCTGCCGTTGATACCGGAGTACACTGGTCATAAATGCCCTGTGCGGTGGTTCTTGGCAGGTTATGTACGCCGCTGTTTGTAAATACCCAACATACAAAGCCTGAACAATCAAAATTTGCCGGAGCTGTTCCTCCAAAGGTGTATGGCATTCCCAGATACCTGTTTGCTTCACGCATAAGCGTCTGTACGGTTGCATCATCATAAGATTCCGGTGGTATCACATTGCCGGCTCCTCCTCCGGTGCCGCCCGGTGTTTCTCCATAAATGGTCTGCTCTCCTGCTTCAAAGTAAAATAACGGGTTATAATACTCCCCGTTATACAAACACTCGATATGAAGGTGACTTCCAGTACTACTTCCCGTATTGCCACTTTTTCCAATGTTAGCACCCTTTTTAACGCTCTGCCCTGCGGACACATTCAGGCTGTCCATGTGGGCATATTTCGTGGTATATCCCTTGCTGTCCGTAATCACCACATAATTCCCATAGTAGGAATCGTAAGCCGCTTCTATTACCGTTCCGTCATGTGCTGCATGTACCATGGTTCCGGTCGGTACTGCTATATCCACACCCCTGTGAAGCTCCTCGTCTCCTGTATTTGGATTTTTCCGGTAGCCATAATAACTGCTGATATAGTAATACCAGTAATAATCAATCGGAGAAGCAAAGATCTGTAAGCCGCCCTTTGTCTCCGTATAAGCTCCAAAAATTTCCGTCTGCTCGCTGTCCATGCGTCCAGCAACAATGCTCTCAAGCGGTGTGACCGTAAGTATGACACGAAGAATTGTTACGGTATATTCTTCTTCCTCCTCATACTCGTATTCCTCGGTACAGGTAGTTCCATCCGGATTTGTTACTGTTCTGGTTCCGGTCTTTGTGACTGTCCTTGTCCGTGTCTCCTCCACTTCCTCAGTAGTAAGTGAATACATGGCATCAAATAATTCCTGAATCTCACTCTCCATTCCTGCGGCAGTAAATTCCGTATGGACTGCGGAAAGATAACTGATCAGTGTGTACGGATCATGCCCGATTGCACCAAGGTTATAATCGTATTCATCGTATCCCGGATAATCAGTTTCAATCCGGTCAATCTTGTTTTGCAGCTCCATTTCCTTTTCTGTAAAAGATAAATCTGCTGCATCAATCTCTGCCGGAAGGCTAAGATATGTGCTTGCCATCGTTGTTGTCACAGTTCCGGTAAACATGGAACCGCAGCTTGATAATGCCGACATGATCATAATGAGCAGAAGTGCAAAAATACCCACTGTGATAATCAGTGTTTTATTTTTCGTGGCAATTTCCTGTAACTTCTTTGCAATCCCGGTTGCAACATTGGCTGTCTTTGTAAATGTTTCCTTTACAGTCTTGGCTTCTGCTCCTGCCCACCTTGCCTTGGCATACTCACGCTTGATACGCTGTTTCTGTAGCTGCCTTTGTAACTGCTTCTTAGGACTGTTGCCCTTTAGATGTGGATTTTCACTGATGAATTTCTCATACTCCAGCTTCATATCTGCTGTGACCTGCTTTTTCTGCAATCGCTCTAGGCGGTCACGCTTTCTCTGTGCTTTACTCTTTCTGTGGTATTTCATGTAATGATAAACATCTTCTGCCCGCTGTTCTGTCTTATGTGCGCCCTCAACTGCGGAATTGTCCTTTTCTGTCTCTGCAATCTTTCGATGCACAAAATACATATTTTCGGTTTGGAGTTTGTGAACCGCAGCTTTCCCAAGTCCGTCAGGCTTGAATGGCTTCTCCACTTCCACCGGAACCACCACATACTTTGCTTTTCCGGTCTGTTCATCAAAGACACGTTTCATCTCATACTGCCGCTTTTTCGGCATCTTGTCCTTTGCCTTCTGTAACTTCCGGCGGTTCTTTTCTGACTTATCAAAAGCCTTCTGTACTTTTCTGTCGGTAAATTCTTCCGTCTGCCCCTGCGAAAATGTGGCATCCTTTGTCTGAAAATCTCCATAATCGGACTGCTTTGCATTTTCTGACTTTGCACGCTCTCTGTGTGCGTGTTCTCTCTGCACACGCCTTTTGTGATATTTTCCTTTTTCCTCAGACCGTTGGTAGGTGTCCCTGACATGAACCTTGTTTTCAATCATGTTATCAGAAACCGTGTCAAAATCTTCTGACTGTTCCTCCTGCATGAAGCTGTTTTCCTTTAAGAATGCCTTTTCCGCTTCGGCTTCCGACTTCTGGATGCTGTGACCAGAAGTTGCTTTTCCTGTACGACTGCCATGGTTCGCATCCCTTGGCAGATTGCTCACAGGCTTCTCGCTGGCACTAAACTGGTTTTCCACAGAAAAGGTGTTATCCTGCCTGTGTTCTGTGTGTTTTGCTCCAGTCACTTCCTTATCCTTGGAAAATGTCTCTTTTTCAAATGCCTTTGCCACCTGCTTCTTCTGTCTTTTTTCTGCCATTTTATACTGCGTCCTCCTTCTGCACCGATTCCTCCGGCTTGGTATTCATAATTCTGTAAGTCTTGGTGTCTGTCGGATATTTGTCTACAAATGGAATTACCACATTGTCAAACAGTATCAGACCACTTCCCGGCTCGGAGTTGGTGACATAGGAAAGTTGCTTATCAGAAAGTCCCAGTTTATCAGCGAGAATTGCCTGATCTTTGGCATTCTGATTTAACAGATACACAAAATCGCTGTTACCCAAAATACCTTCAATCTCCTCAGAATGAAGAAAATCGCCCACGTTCTGCGTCAAACCTGTCGGAATACCGCCCCATTTTCTGAAACGCTTCCAGATTTCCACGGAGTAAATAGCTGTCTGCTTCTCCTTCAGAAGAAGGTGGAACTCATCACAGTAATAACGGGTAGCAATCTTTCGCTCCCTGTTCTGCGATACCCTGTTCCAAACCGCATCCTGCACGATTAACATACCCAGCTCTTTCAACTGATTTCCCAAGTCTCTGATGTCAAAGCACATGATACGATTGCCGCTGTCTACGTTGGTATGGTGGTTGAAGTAATTCTGGGAACCATGCACATACAGCACAAGGCTGTTTGCGATACGCTCCGCCTTTGGATTTTTGTGTGCTAACAGGGCATCATATAAATCTTCCAGCAGCGGCATATTTTCTGGCACCGGATTTTCAAAATACTTATCATAAATATGACGGATACACTCGTCGATGATACCTTTTTCATCGTTCTGCAATCCATCCTTGCCGCCTGCAATCAGGTCACACAGAGTAATAATAAAATCGGATTTCAGCTTTAACGCTTCCTTATCCCCCTTATGGGATAACTGTATATCCATAGGGTTCAGATAGTCTTTGGAATTGGTGGCAAGTTTTACCACCTGTCCATGTAGTGCTGCCACAAGAGCAAAATACTCTCCCTCCGGATCGCAGATGATAATATCGTCCTTTGTGATAAGAAAACAGCTTAAAATCTCACGCTTTGCACTAAAACTCTTACCACTTCCGGGAGTACCTAAGATAACTCCGTTTGGTGTACGGAGCCTTTTGCGGTCTGCCATAATCATGTTGTTGCTGAGTGCATTTAATCCGTAATAGATTGCCGATGCAGGCATAAACAATTCCTGTGTGCAGAATGGTACTAAGATTGCGGTACTCTTTGTGGAAAGGGTACGCTCAATTCCGGTTTCATTGCACCCAATCGGTGCAGATGCCATAAGGCCCTGCTCCTGTAAATACTGTAAACATCTAAGGTCACAGTTTGCCTGCTGAATGATACCGGACACCCTCTGCATTAAACTCTCCAATTCCCGCTTGGTTCTGCCATAACAGGTAATAAGGAATGTCATGTTAATCATCTTCTGGTTGCTCGTATTCAGGTCATCCAGAAATTCCAGCGTGTCCTTTTCATAGGTCACAATATCCGTTGGAAGAATATCCATATCGTAACCGCTCCGGACTGCCTTTTTCTGTTCCTCAATCTTCATTTTCTGGATATCGGAAATGACCGCTTTTAACTTCTTGATTGCCTTTACCGGATCTTCCGTCTGCATGTGCATGGAGATAGTAAGGTTGGCATCAATATCAAGAAGCTGCTTGATCAGCTCGTCCGTAAACTTCGGAGCTATAATATCCAGATAGGATACGCAGCCATACATATTTCTCGACTTGAAGCGGTTCGGATAGCGGAAATCAAATCCCGGCGGTGCAATATAGTCCTTGACCGACTTGCCGGATTCTGCCAAGTCCTTAAATGAAAAACGGAAAGGCTCCATGGTATCCTGGTTAAAATATTCATGCAGGATGCGCAGTCTTTCCTTTCCGTCCAGTCCCCTCGCAAGGGTTCCTATGTTGTTTAAGTTCCGTATGACATCTTTTTCAATGTTGTTAAGGCGGCTCTTGGCTTCCTTGTAGCCGTTGCTTTCTACACCAAAAATCAGATATTTTGATTTGATGATACCATTGTTTTCCTTTGCCGCCTGATTCTTTAACATTTCCGTATATTCTTCACGAATGTCGTTAAAATCATCCTCCTGCCACGGAATGTCAAACTGTTCCGTAAGCATCTGCTCGTTGACCTGCCGGTTGAATAACACCAGTTCAAATTTCACAGACGGATCAAAATAATTGATGAGCTTACTGTACTGTGCCAGTATATCCGCCTGCTCATCTACTTCCAGAAGCGAATAGTTTATATCAAAAAATTCCACCATCTTTGTATAATAATGGTGACTGACCTGACAGATACCGTCCCTGAACATCTTTTCAAAAGTGATCGTCCTTTGTGCGGTAGTCGGCTTTTCTTTCTCAATGATCTTTCCCGATAAAATATGCTTTAACTGTATAAGACGCTTCTTTTCTGAAAAGGTAAGACCGCCACTTTTGCTGTTGTTCCTGCTATTGCCTTTATAACTGCTTTTCCTGCGGCTTCCCGGTTCTGCCTTTTGCTTTTTCTTCAAGATAACGAACCTCCCTTCGTAATTTTTCTTTTTCTTCCAACTGCTTGTATAAGTTCTCTGACCGGTATGGTCTTATGCCCGGTGTGAGTATCTTCTGCCGGAGCATAAAATACAAAATCTTCTCCGCCGGAAATCCGTTTTTCTCATACATTGCAAAAAAGAAGAACGGAAGCATTGCTCCCATCATAAGAAGTGATGCGGCTGATGTTCCGATCAGTCCCTTGGTTAAAAAATACAAGGGTACCCCGGCTACTGCCGCATCGCTGAAACAGATGATCTGTCTCTTTGTCAAGTTCAGTGCCACTTTTGTCTTGATACCGGACAAATCCTTCGTCACTTGTACGGATATTGCCATATCGTTCCTCCCTTAGTGCGCATTCCAGATAGATTTCGATAATGAACCAGTCTTAAAGAGTGAAAAGCATAAAATAACGGTATATGCTGCCACCGACCAGAGTGCCGTATGCAGGTTGTCGGATACCGCCACACCAGCCACAAGCACTGCATAGATAGCGACACACACCATCATAAAAAATCCCTGAAATGCAAGGGCACAAAGTCCCTTAAAATAATTGGTTCCTATTGTTCCCCATTCCCGGTTGGTTACGGTTGCACAGGGAACAGGTGCTACTGATACATAAAGATATATTTCAATCATTCGCCCATAAAGAATAACGGTGATAAGGACTGACATGATTTTCATACATAAACTGACGATCATGGTCTCCATTCCAAGTCCCAACAGCTCGCCTATACTCATTTCCGAAAACTGCTCATTGAACATCGTCTGAAGCGTACTTGCCATATCAATACTGGTGCTTCCGGTAATCGCTGATGCGGCAGAATTTACGATATGGCTTCCCACATCAAATAACCGCCATTACAATGTCAAAAGTCTTGCTAAGAAGCATGACCGCAATACACGCTTTCATAAAAAAGCGGATAAAAATGGCTGTATTGAAGTCATGCAGATTATTTTTGTCAATGACCATGGAAATAAGCTCATAGACGAGTACAAAGCTGATGATCATTCCCGCTATGGGAATCATCACGTTGTCGGACAATGTTTTTATCATATCAAAAATGACGGAGTTCCATGTGCTGGGAGTTTTGCTGACCTCCCCTGCAATCGTGCCTACCTTGTCATTGACATCGGTAAACATGGTTTCAAAATTGGTCAGCACCCACCCCTGCAACAGTTCCTTTATGAATTCAGTAATCTTATCAATGATCCCGCCCATGAATTATGAGAACAGAGTGGTAAGCTGTGGAATTACCGTCTGTGCCACAATGATGATGCCACCGCCACTCATAAGCTGCTTGATGCCCTGTGATTTTGCTGATGTGTGATAAAGAAGTAGTAGAAGTGTAAAAAATTTTGCCGTTCCTATC
>NZ_JBRACL010000004.1:0-46655 GCF_054906395.1 Anisomitus miae (SeqCode) | reverse complement strand
GGTCTTAAACTATCTCCTGTTACTTCTGCCATTATAACCCCTAGTTTATCTTCAGTTAATGTACCATTTGGATTAGCTGTAGTTTTAACACTCTTAACCTCATACTCCTTCCCTGATATATTACCATTTAACACCTTGAAAAGTAAAAAGACAGACTCTAAAGTCTGTCTCAATTTATTTCTAATATAAAACCCCTAACTTAGTAGTAATATCCTTAGCCTCTTTATTACTTGTCATACCATTAGCTACATTCGAAATCTTACTTTTAAAATTAGTCCCAAGTTTCGAAGTCCAATATCTTATCCCTTCATCATCTGCTTCCCTAACAAATATCAAACCATATAACCTCTTCACTGTATCAGTAGCATCCTTCACACCTTCTCGAAATTCTGAAGAATTAACCAATACACTAATAAAACTCCTAAATGTAACTTTACCTTCTGTAAACATACCTGTCCAATAATCTAACGCTTCCTGATCAATGTCTCTTCCAAAAGCTCTAGTATACGAATCCTTAAGATAAGAATCTAATTCCTCCTTATTAACATTTGGCTTCTCTGTAACCTTAGTAGATTGACTATTACTATTTGATGATTGATTATTACCACTTGTTGATGTGGACTGAGTGGTATTAGTAGTATTAGAGGAAGAACCAATCTTAACGCAGAAATCACACGGATCTGATTTCTTCAAAATTACATCTTTTAAAGCTCCACTATAAATTGTTTTACTCCTCGATAACCTTGAACAACTCTTTGTTAAATGAAAAGATTTTCCATTTGGTGTATAATACACTGTAGGATTGCCTAGGGCTTCTACTATAGATTGAGCTTGTACCACAACTGGTCTCTGAACTAATGGTACACTTAAACCTGTAAATGAAAATAAATTAACTGCTATCAATGTCTTTATGAGTAACTTCTTCAAAACAAACAACTCCTTATGTATATCAAATATGTCCAAATACATCTGTAGATTATAATATACTTAGCTCAATAGTAATATAATTTAGTGTAATAAAATTGTCAGTTCATAAAAAGTTTCCATTTCCTAGCCCTAACTCCCTGCTCCTCATGTTACCCACACTCAATCCTATCATTTGCTCCCTATTCGCTCCTACTTGTAATCTTATTCCTTCTTCTTCCTTAACTACCTCGTTATTAAATGTTATAACAACACCTTTATTTGCATTTAAGTTAGCTTTATTTATATCTAATTCAATATCTATTCCCGCTATCTTAAACGTCTCATTTGTAGCATTTTGAGCAGTTTTGAAAGTAAAACTATCCATCACATATTCCTTACCTCCATAGTTAAATCATTGGCTCCAGTAGGATTTGTTTTTGTATTCTTACCTCCGTCCGACTTTAACTCCTTCCCTGATATATTACCATTCAATACATAAAACAAAAAGACATCATATGATGCCTTTCAGTAAGTGTTTATCATCCATATATTTTTAACCACTACTATATTATCACATTATTCCTTAAAAAAACGGAACTAAAATGGCACAATTTTGGAACTAAATTCGGAACAATTTCGGAACTAAAACGGAACTAATTTAGATATAATGAAAGTTTATCAAGTGCTTTATTTCTTATGTTACGTAAATATCGATCAGAATAATTCTTATTTATTGATATATGGCTTATTGAATTCTTCTTTAAATAAAAATCTATTATAATTTCTCTCTCAATTCCTTCAAGTGAGTTTANTTCTATCGTTACTGCATCTCCTGCACCACGTGAAATAGTAAATTTAAATGTTCCTTCTCCTAATTTCTTTATCTCATCCGGATCTACATCTTTAAATATATCCTGTAATTTAACATCATTACCGCCATTACCATTAGTAACGGTTCCTCTCTTAACCTCATACTCCTTCCCTGATATATTACCATTCAACACCTTGTTAGTTTAAAGTTCTAGCTTGTCCTCACACGTATCTCACACAAATCTTCCACGAGTTTAGTAGCTTGTCCATCCACGTGTTTCCCAAACTCCTTCTACACCTTTTCAAAAGTTTGATGCTTGTCCATCCGGACATATCCCATACATCCATACATCCATACATCCCATCACACCTCCCACAAAAAACAAAAAGTCGCTAAGTCATTCCTTAGCAACTTTTTAAATTTTCATTGTTAAATTTCAAATACTTGTACAAGAACCGAACTGTATGTGTCAATTCGAAAATAGCTACATAAAAACATTAGCAATGAATTTTGCTATTTTACTTATAGAACCTCTAGACGTATTCACACAGAGATCGTAATTATTCTTATCTCCCCATCTTTTATCAGTAATAAATTCATAATACCGAGCTCGGTTCCTATCTATCTCTAAAATTCTACGTCTTAATTCCTTTTCAGATAAATTTTCACTCTCCGAAGCGTTATTCATACATCTCTGAATCTTAAATTGCATATCTGCATAAACAAATATCTTAAATGGACTATAATCTTTGAGAATATAATCTGCACATCTCCCAATTATAACACAATCAGATCTTTCTACCATTTCTTTTAAAGTATTATTTTGCTCAACATATATGTTATTACTATACTCTACAACTGGATTGAAAACAGGATAAAAACTATTTCCAATTGTAATAGGAAAATGTATTCTTGGTTTATTCTCTACTATACTTTGGACATATTCCTCAGCTAGCTCAGTCCTTTTTGATATTTCAGTTACAATTTCTTTATCATAGTAAGCTATTTGTAAATGCTCTGAAATACGTTTGCCAAGTTCACGACCACCACTTCCAAATTCTCTTCCAATTGTAATCACCTTATTCATAATAGAACTCCTTACCAATAACAAATCATAATTTTACACTTCAAATAACAATATATAGTATATTTTCAACAGATTCAACTTACTCAAAATTACATTTGTACAAATTTACTAGATATATTTTCAAAGATAGGATTTTCAAAGATATAATCTAGAATTGAATTTATAATTTCATACTTATTTCTATCCTCTTTAATCATGTTTTCAATGATTACAATATTGATATGGGTATATTCTTCCTCACTTGGAAAAGTATTCAGTATTGAATTATATAGATTATTGATAATCTCATCATATGATTTATCTAGCATTACAAATTTTCTATCCAAACATACATCTTTTATAATTTGCTCAAAATTAGATTTACTAGTTAATATGTAAGATTGTAGATTTTCGAATTCTTCATCATTAATGTACCTATTCAAAATATTAGCAAACATCTTATTCAAATAATTACAAATTGTCATTTCTTCATCGTTATCAATAACTGGTATATCTATTTTATTTAACACAAAATTTTCAAGCGAAGTTATAACTTGTCCATCATTTAAATAAACAACATAACTTTGATTTTGTAAAATAACGTCAGACACGTCAGTTATACCATTTAGTTCATGTTCTATGTCGTAAGGTATAGTTATTGAACCATCACGATGAAGAACTATAGTTAAATATCCAGATTCATAAACATTTTGTACATTATCAAAGGTATTCATATACTCAATTTTATTTTTATTAAAACTACTTATTTCATTGTCGCTTTGTACATGGTAATAAACTCTACCATCAGTAGTTATGAAGTAAGATTTATAAAAATTGTTTGCTTCAGTAGAAAATTTATCTATTACTATATTTGAAATATTCGAAAGATATTCTTTAGGAGCTTTAAAGTATTTTTCATATATTGGTATAACTACATCATCAAATGTCAAAATATATAAATTTTCCTCTTCTTTTATAAATTTTTTAGCATTGACAATAGTGGAAACTGTTGATGAAATTCTATTAAATCCATCTCCTATTCCTACAATTTTACCATCCTTTTTTATTATAAGAAGAATATCATCATCATAAACAACAGCATCTAGTATCTCTTCCTTAAATATTAACCCACTTATTCCATTGCTCCCGTTGCTCCAAATTTTAACAGTTCCATCCTGATTGTATAACACAACAACCTTATCACTCAAGGTTTTTATATCTTCGACATTATATACATCAATTAAATACCTAGGGTTCCTTCCAGTATATAAAAAAACCCGCCCATCCATTGTCAAGAAAAAGTTACCACATATTTTCTTAACTTTTGTATCGTAAGGTAAACTAAATTTTAAATATGGAATTATCTCATCACTTTCAATTGGATTAATAAATTCTGACCCACTAGCATTTATTGTAGAAAAATTTATCAAATTATCAAACGCTATATCATCCATTTCACTGCTCAATCTTACTATATTCCCATTTTTATCCATTAAATATATTATTTCACCCTTATTATGTATATTTATTGTTTGTACACCAAAATTAGATTTTTCATGAGCAAACAAAAACGTGCAATTTAAAAAACTAAATATTAATACAAATATTATTATTTTTTTTATATTACTCATTAAAACCTCCTAAAACAAATTATATTATTAAAATATGATTAAAAAATATAAGGCATGCCCCTAAATTATAGCACGCCTTTATATGTCTATATTAATAAAAATTTTTCTCCATTGTGAATCGCATAGTCTTCCATTATAAAAGTATCTTCCAATTTCTTATTATCATGGAATTTCAAAAGTAAATAGTTCATTTTAATAAATTCAATATCATATTTTAAATTATATACTGCCTCAAGTATTAAGCTTTTTAAAATCAAAACACTAACTTGATCTGATATTTTGAAATCATATGTCTTGTTTTTATCTGGAACGTAAACTTGTATATAAATCATCAGCCTTTACTCCTAAATTTTAATCTATCATAACAGGAACTTTTTCAGATTTATACATCGCTACAAAATTCTCATCTAAATTATCCTTATCATTTGAAGTAATAATTAATCCATTTTGTGGATTAGAGTTTAATATATCTAGTAATTTATATTGCGAATAATTATTATCATCTAAAGATACAAAAAAGTAAACTCCTATATCATTTTCACATTCAACTACATTTTGTACAATTTTATTTATACTTTCCTCTAGAAAAGAATTATCCAAATTCGATATAAAGATACATAATTTTTCCTCATTTCTTAGGTCAAATTCTTTATCTTCAATTCTTTTAAGTGAAATATCAGTAATCCAATTAATGGTTTGAGATATTTCTTCTCTCACACCACTATACCAATAAAATTTCTCACCCTTAAAATTTGAACTTGTATCCCCTAACATATAACTTTTAAAATTACTACTGTTAAATATCTCCAAAAATTTCTTAATAATTCTTTTGTTATTATCAATACTATCATAAGTAATGATCGTTAACTTGGGTATTCTAGTTCCACCACTTATAAATTGAGATAAAGATATTCTTTTACTTTCATTTAAATAATTATGATTTTCATCTCTAATTTCATTATAATTCACATCCTCATCTAACATTTTGCCAATATATGATGACTCGTAAATCTTGTTATTTATATCTCTCATCTGCATGAATAAATACTTGAGCCTATTATTAAGGTCAACATTATTTTGAGTCTCCATAGGAACAGCAATCTGAAATTCTAAAATTCTACTTCCCCTATTGTCATTATAGCAAATAAGTCCTCTACCTTTAAGCTTTGAGCTTACAACACAATCTTCACCTAATATTTTCTTATACAAATTTTTATTGTTCAACCTTAATACAAACTTATTGTTAAAATATTCCGAAAGCTTCTCCTCAACATCGTCGTATTCAGGTGAAACTGCACAAACAAATATACCGTATGACTTTCCATCTCTAGCTAACATTTTTATAAAATTGCTATAATCCCAAACGCTATTAGATATGTCTTGTATGCTATCAATAACCAACAATATATGTGGCAACTGTTCACCAGTCTTGATCTTATAATTTTCTATAGAAGAGATATCTAAATTCTCAAATATCTTTCGTCTTAGATCAAATTCATCCAATACCTTTTTAAACAATGCATTAATTTCATCTTTCGTATAAGCCATATCTTTAACATGAGGAGCGTAACTAAAGCAATCCATATTCCTCGTATTAGCGTCAACTATATAAATATTTAAATAACTAGGCTTGTACTCGCAACATAACGAATAAATTAACGTCTTAATTAAGGTACTCTTACCTGTACCAGGCGATCCGTAAACAAACAAGTTGCCTAAATTTTCAAAATTCACTTCTAAGAATCTTTGCAAATGATATTTAGGATCATCTATAATTCCAATTATTGCTGAACACTTATTCTTAGATTCACACCACATAAATCCATTGAAATTACTACTGTAACCTGGTAACTGCTGAAGGTTTAAATATCTCAAAGAAGAATTAAAAATAGACGTAACATTAACTTCGATATTATCACACAACTCATTAATCTTATCGATAACTGCCAAATACTGAATTTTCGAATTATTTAAATATCTAACCCTACTTATTTTCTTAATTATCAATCCGCAGTTATTAATTATGTCTAAATTTTCATTACTATTTTCAATATCTTGCTCAACATTTGAGAAAGCAACCTCAACATTCTTTACTACAGACAAATTCGAAAACTTAACATTAAATATTCCACTTCCTCTCGGATTTGAGACATTACTATCTTCAAGTAAAGCAAACATATGTTTTAAATTAGAAAGCCTAAAACATATCCTAAAATCAAATTTAGATAATAAAAATCCTGAATCATCAACAAAAGCACTGGAATCATTAGTAGCAATCAATAAATAAATACCTACCGTAGACATGTGATCACGTAAACTCGTTAACTCTTTTATTAAATCTAAATCTGAACTACGTACGTCATCAATAACTATTGTTATATATGGCAATATACACAAGTCATCATAATTTTTATAAACATTTAAATATCCATTTATATCTCTAACCTTCACACTGTCAAATAATATCTGTCTCTTATTTATTTCATTTTTTATCAACAAGACAAACCTACTTAGTTCAGATTCACTCTCTTTATCCAAAATATCTATAACATGTGGCATATTAATGAAAGAATTTAATTTTGTATTATGGTTAGATTTAATTACTATAAAATTAAAATTATTAGGATGAAAATTTATACAATATGATAAAATAAAAGTTCTCAAAAATTCAGTTTTACCAGTGCTACTATCTCCAAGTATTATTCCATTTGGACCATTATGTTTTGCATGCATATTAACAGAAAATATAGACCTATTGTACTTAACTCCTACAGGTATATCTCTCAAGTTAAGCAAACTATTATTATCCCATCGTGACATTATATCTAATTCATCAGTCCTCGAGATAGAATACATATTAAACATAGACTTATCTTCAAATTTCTTTATCTCTTCAAAGTTATCGAAAATTTTAATTTTAGATAACTCATTAACGTATTTGTCCACATCAATTAAATTCGATATATCTGCATACTCATGGGACAGAACCAATTTCTTAATTCCGCTTTCCTGAACTTTATAAAGAGTTTGTGTATCTTCACTAATATTCAAAATATACTTAAAGGAATCTGGTACAACTCTATCGTGTATAGTAACTAAAATGAATGATATACCGATTTTACTATCTACATTTTTCATATAATCCAAAAATGAATCTAAGATAGGATTAAAATCATAAAATATAAAGATGACATACTCGGTGTTAAACTTTCGATTCGAATCTTGTGATAACATAGATTCACGTTCTGACACAATTCTCTTTATATTGTAAATCAAATCAACCATTTCATTATCACCAGAGGATATATACCTAAAGTCTTTATCATCAGAATAAACATGAGGAATCTCTTTAACATAATTTAGCTCCTCATCATACTGTTTCGGATTCAAAATTCCTATCTTTAAATCCCTATAAGAATGTAATGCCGTAAGCTGCACCAAGAAATCCTTAACAACATCATACAAAGTACTCATATCACCAACAATTGCAATCCTATTGATATCCCTCAATGGTATCGTAATTGGTGCTTTTCTAATTATCCTAAAGTTACTCGTTATTTCCACATATTCCTTATACAATTCATGCTCTTTAGATAAATTTGAAATCACATTAGAATTAACATTTAAATTCTCAAAATACAAATTACCTTGACCAATTGTCAAATTCAAAAAATCTTTATCAGCTATGTTCCTATTCCAAATCTTCTTATCAAAATTTATAACTCCTCTATAACAATCAGTTACTTTCGGATACCTTCTAGATAGTGCCTTAACTTTCTCATCTCTTATTAACGTAAGCTTCTTAGATTTCCCATCTAGGTATAACTTATAATTTTTAATATTTCTTTTTATTTCAGATTTATTAGAAACAATTCCATAAATCAAAATAAAAATAGAAATCAGCAATCCACATGAACCCAAATATATTATGGAGGATAAATCTACAAACATCACCCCTATAAATAACAAAACGCTCGATGTTACAATAATAATCGGCAAAATACCAAAATACAAAAACTTAAATTTAATTTTGAAATCTATATACGGAGGATTTACAGTTATGTTTTTTTCTTCTCCCATATCCATTAAATGTCTTCCTATGTCAGTAGAACTTGCTTTGAAGTTTGTAAATTTTCTAGGAAGTAAAGTATCGATTTCATTTTTTTCAATAACTCGTAGATTTAAATAAACATTTTTATTAGGATTGTTTACAGCTATGCAGTTACCCAAATAAACACACTTTAAACCATATAAGAATATTACATCTCCAAATTTTATACTGGACTTACTCACCCTCACTTGGTTAAGATAACATCCTAAAGTCCCCTCAACAATTTCTACGGTAGGATTTTCACCAAGTTGTAATACGACATGGAAATCTGACACATTTGAGTTATCATAAACTATATTATTGTTTTTTCCTTTACCAATTTTTATGTTGTCAAATCCCATCAAACTAAATTTTCCAAATACGTGACTAATCTCATCTTCAAACTGTATTAATAAAATAATTTTTGAATTTTCATGAGGAAAATTACAAATCAAAACATCTCCATCATAGATTGTTCTACAATTTATATTCTGATCTTTATAGGTGACAATCATATCGTAAGAAGATTTAAGCTTATAATGTCCATTCTCAAATTCAAACCGTATGTTATAATCTCTTGAAAACATAGTAATTGATTTATCTAAGACAAATTCAACCATACTATCTTGAAATCTATTGATTTCCCACTCAACTAATCTATCTTTACAGAATAAATAAATCTTAACCTTTTTCATAATTCCCTCTTAAAAGTTTATCAATGATTCGTACACAATATATTAACATATTTAAAGATTTTATTCAATATTTTGAAATTAATTTGTAATCTTATAATCCCATAAAATTTAAAATCGCAAAATCATATTTTTGTAAAAAACAAAAATGGTTTGATCACAAAATCAAACCATTCTTTGTAAAAACTTAAATCTTCTTGTCAATCTTCTCTAGATATTTTTTATAGTAAAGTGAGATTACACCCACAGTCGGAGATGCAATTATTATACCAATAATACCAAATAGCCCACCACCTATTATTATTGACATAATAATGACTAATGGCGGTAGCCCTACAAACTCCCCTAATATCTTAGGTTGAACAATATTACCATCAATCTGTTGAAATCCTATAAGCACTAAAAAACTTAAAACTGCTGTAGTAATACTAGCTGGTAATCCTAAAAACAACCCTGCCAAAGCTCCAACAAGAGGTCCAACATAAGGCACAACGTTACAAATTCCAGCCACTACACCAACCACAACAGCATATGGATTCTTTACTATCGCAGTTAATATGAATGAGCAACATCCAACAAGTATCGCATCAACTATAACTCCAGTAAAATATCCTCCAAACACCCTATCGAAATTAATAGAAAACTCCTTTACTTTCTTGGAAAATCTCTCTGTGAAAACAATATCCGATAAAACTGAAAAAAACCGTGCTATTTTTTCCTTGCTCCTCAGTATATAGACTGATAAAATTATCGCAATCACAAAATTGAATATAAGAATTCCTGTATTGGAAATAAAAGATGTTAATGCTGATATGGACGTATTTAATAAGTTTGAAAAATTAGTAGTAAAAAATCCCGTTACCTTCTGAACAACTTGAGATACAAACTCAGGGTCTAATTCAAATCCACTCAACCCACTATTCACAATATTTATAAATGATGGTACTTCTTTAACTAAAGACCTCAAACTGTTCAAAAGTGGTTCCAATATAAAGAAAACCAATATCACAATGAATCCTATCAACGTCAACAATACGGATAAAACAGTTAGTAACCTAACTCTTGAAAATTGTTTTTCAGAAACAACATCTAATGGATTTTGATTTTTATCTATCTTATAAAATAACTTAAAATACATCTTATCAATAAGATTAACTAATGGCTTTAATATATAAGATAGAATCATAGCAATAATTATAGGTTGACATATACCCAGTAATCTAAATCCAAAATCTCTAAAACCTCCTAAAATCACAGGAGTATAGTCCGCTAACTTATATAAAATAATTAAAATGAAGAACATAACAAAAATCACAAAAAATTTATGATTCTTTATATCCATAAAAATCTTCTTCACGTATCCAAATACCTCACTTCAAAACTTTAATTGTATGCTAAGGTTATTACAACTCAATTAATCATTATTATCTTAATAAATCAGATAAAAAATTCATCTTGACAAACATTCATATATTTCATACAAACGCTACTTCTTTTTCAAAAATATCTATATATTTAAAATCATCATGCGTATAAAGTCTATCGACCGCTTCAAATGCTTCTCTAAGTTGATTTAAACTTCCACAAGATAAAATAGAACAAGTCTCTATTTCCTGATTAAACAAATACCCAAGAGCCACCCAACCAGGAGCTGCTAAATATTTGGAACCTATTTCTTTCATCCTCTCATATATTTGTAAATTCAACTTTGTATAATATGGAGAATTTTCTTTCAAAGCTTCTATATCTATAAATCCTGGTTCATTTTCACTTATATACAATTTAGAAAAAATACCATTAGCTAAAGCATTATATGGCATAGCAAGAATATCGTACTCCTTATGAACCTGCATCATATTACTATTCATTTTAACATATAAATTAGGCTCCTTAAAAGGATTCATATACTTCGAACCTATATTCCACAACATTTGATTAACAGTAAAACCTTCAAAGGAATTTTCCTTAGCAAATTCCATAGCTTGTCTTATTCTATATGGCTTCCAATTCGAACAACCATAACTCAAAATCTTACCTTCTTTTTTTAAATTTTCAAATTGTTCAATAACGACAGACACATCGACATCTTCATTATCTCCATTAACCAAAAAGACATCTAAATAATCCGTATTCAAGTTCTTAAGACTAAATTCTAAATCAGTCTTAAGGAGATTGTCCCTATTCCCTTCATCATTCAAGAGATAACTACTTTTAGAAATTATACATGAAATTTCTCTTTTACGGTGATCCTTAACCCACTCTCCTACCAACTTTTGTGATTCCTCAACTTCATTCTTCCTAGTGCCAACATCATATCTAGAAGTATCAATAACATTCCCTCCCATTGATACAAAGTCTGTCAACAACTCTTTTATACTCTCTGTACTTAATCCACGCTTTAAAATATCGTAAGTTCCAAAACCAAATTTGTATATATAGTGGTTCGAACCTGGAATTTTAGTCACATATTTCTTCATGAAACTATCCTCCACATAAATAAATTCAAATTTAATTGTACCATATAAATTTCACAAAAATCTATATCCTTTTCAATTTATTTCCAAATACAAAAATAAAGCTACCCATTTTAAAGAGTAGCTTTTAACTTAAACTATATTTTCAAGATATTTATAATTTATCTTCTTTCCACTGTACTTAATCTTTTGATACCCAAACGAATTTTGTAAAATTCTATATCCGTGAAGAGGACCTTCTATAATCCCTAATGCTATAAATTGATTTACAGCATTCCCAATTATCCCAGAATCCTTTGGTCCAATCTCTATATCCTTAGATATTACATCAGCTATAAATTGATTGTATGAATCACTTGAAATATAATCTCCAACTATACAGACGTTATCAAATATTCCTCCAGTTAGCTTTTCCATATTTTTTATACACTTTTTATAATATACAGCAAAGCTATCATATACAATTCTTATAAAGTTAGATATAGCATCCGGTAAGCCATTTAACTTAAGTTCAAAATAATACTTTACTACATTCAATAAGGCTGCTGAATTTTTGAAAATATCGCTATCAAAATCAATTATATAATCTATAGCTTTATCCTCATTAATAAATTTTAACAAATCTTGCATCATATAACTGTTCTCAATGTTTTTCAAAAACTCATCTATGAATCTATAACACGGTACATACTTAAATATCTTTACAAGATTTGTATTAACTAACTGATGATTAAAATCAAATTTAAGTCCCTCTAAATACATTCTAGAAAAATCTTCCGTACACCCTATTACTCCTTCGTAAGAATTAACTATAAATATGGAATTTTTATCTTCCATGTTAGTTGTCAAGAATGAAGATGTTATATTGTTTCCATATGGAGATATAACAATACACCCACCCTCTTTACTCTCACCAATAAATTTACCATAATCTATAAGTCTAAATTCCAAATTACTATTTAATTCTAGATAATCTAAAATATCATAATCTACATTCTGATTTTTAAAATTAAAAAATTGAGTTAGAGAAAGACTTATCCTTTCATTAAAAATATTTCCTGTTAACCTGTAATTTATATAATCACTGAAGGATAAGATTTTTCTAACTTTTGAAAATTTCTCTGGATATAAATCTTTAAACATCATTAATCTATAGACAATGTTATTAGATCTAAAGCTTATTCCCGTTTTTCTATATATGTGTGCCCTTCCTAATTCATTAACTATCTTGTTTAAATAACTCGAGTTCAGATTATAATCTAACAAAATATCATTCATTAAGTTATTATCCTCATCAAGTAATACAAAATCCATTATTGAAGAATTTACAGAAATAGATTTTATATCGTACCCTATTTCCTTTATACTCAATAGAGAATCTTCTATTTCTTTAATAATCTTATCAATATTTATTATAGAATTTGAGTCTTTACCTCTCATAGCTATTTTTGAACATTTGTGCACTTCTTGGATAAACATTTTACCTTCTCTAAGAATTGCTGTCATTATTTTTAGACATATTTTAGAAATATCAATTACCAAACAACATTCCATATTACCACCTCAAAAATTTGTCATCTTTGAATTTAAAAATGTAAAAGCATTAAATTAAATATATTCCTTCAAATATTCATTAATTCTTTTATCATTAAACATTGAAATTAATATTACAATCTATTAGCATATATTTAAAACTTTAATAATGGAGATTAAAATAAAATGGTTTGTATTGCTGATGTATACCACAAAAGATGTATTAAAGAAATTTTAAGTAATGGTTGTTATGATAAAGATCCACGCCCAAAATACAAAGATGGCACTCCCGCCTTTTCAAAATTTATAACTCATCATAATGAAACTTACGATATATCAAAAAATGAATTCCCAATAATAACACTAAGGCAAATATCTATAAAGAATGCAATTAAAGAAATTTTATGGATATACCAAGACCAAACTTCAAATCTGGATATTTTGAAAAATAAATATAATATCCATTGGTGGGATGAATGGGAAAGTAAATCACATCCAAGAACTATTGGAATTAGATATGGAGAAACTGTAAAACGATACGATCTCATTAACAAACTCTTAGACGGAATACACAATGATCCATATGGAAGACGTCACATAATTAATTTGTGGCAAGAAAAGGATTTTGATGAAAGTGATGGACTTAAACCATGTGCATTTCAATCTTTATTTTCAGTAAGAGATGAATTTTTAGACCTTATGCTAATTCAAAGAAGCTCTGATCTTCTTGTGGCTTCATCCATAAATTGTATACAATATGTCGCCTTGCAAATGATGATTGCAAGATCATGCAATTTAAAGCCAGGTAAATTTACGAGAATTGTAAATAATCTACATATCTATGATAGACATTTCGAATCTGCAAAAATTATTTTGGAAAGGCCGTTAGGAGAGCAACCTATTTTGAAATTGGATACAAACAAAAATGGATTTTATGATTTTACAATTGATGATTTTACAATTGAAAATTATAGATTTCAATCTCCTCAAATAAAATTTGAAATTGCAATATAAGGAGAGGATATTATGCTCAACCTCATCGCATGTATAGACAAGCATAACTCCATTGGAATAAATAATGATCTCATTTACAAATTTCCTGAGGATTTAAAAATCTTTAAAGAAAAAACCTTAAACAAAACCGTTGTTATGGGGAGAAGGACTTTCGAAAGTTTGAAAAATATTCCTCTTTCTAATAGGAAAAACATAATAGTCTCTAGCACATTATCTAATCCACTAGATGGATCTTATAGTATTGTAAAAAACATAAACTCCATAATCCATATGTCTCAAGGTGAAGAGATGTTTGTTATAGGTGGAAAAAAAATTTATGAATACTTCAATGAACATTATGACGAAATCCATTTGACAAAAGTCAAAAATGCATTTACTAAATCTTACGAAACAAATAGAAGCATCAAACTCAATATTTCATTAGATGGATTTAAACTCATATCAAAATTGGAATTTGAGAAATTTAATATTTACATTTATAAGAGATCGTCTTAAGATAAAGGCGATCTTTTTTAAAGTAACCTTTTAAAGTATGTAGAATAATTTTTTATATAGGTTTTTTCTTCTATTAATATTCAAAGAGGTAATTTATGCAAAATTTAAACGGCTTAAAAGTAGGCTATGCTTTAACAGGTTCCTTCTGTACATTTAGCGAATCATTTAAATTGATTGGAAAACTTTTGGAGCTCAATGTTGATATATTTCCCATTCTCTCATTCAACGTTCAAAATATTATGAATAGATTTATAAATCCTGATGAGACAATAAACTTTCTACAAAGTAAAGTTAAAAATCCTATAATTAAAACGATTTCTGAAGCTGAATCAATTGGACCAAAAAACTTTTTAGATTTATTGCTTATTGCACCATGTACATCAAACACACTAGGAAAGTTTGCAAACGGTATAAACGATACTCCAGTGACTATGGCTATGAAATCCTTTCTAAGAAATCAAAATAAACCTTTAGTCATTTCACTTTCCTCTAATGATTCATTAGGACTAACTCTTAAAAATATTGCAACTCTCTTAAACACAAAGAATATATTTTTCTCACCAATGATACAAGATGACATAGATAAAAAACCAAATTCCTTAGTGGCAGATTATTCAAAGATTATAAACACAATCTCAGAGGCTTTAAACAATAGACAGATTCGTCCAATCATAACAATATAATAGAAGGCTATCTTAACTTACAAGATAGCCTTTATATTTATTCAAAATACAATTTTTCTAAATCCTTCGTAAACCATCTATATAGACTCACATTATCAAATCCTTTAACTTTTGCTGAATAAACATCCATATTCATTTTTTCAAATAGAAATATGTAAGGTAAATCATCGGACAATTCTACATATAGATTTTCATACACGTCTTTTCTCTTATCATAATCCATTTCCTTGAGAGCATCTGATAATAATTCATCCACTTTATGATTTGAATATCCTATTCTATTCGATGGACCATTTGTAGAAAATCTGGACGATGAATCTGGATCCGGATTAGCAAATGGTGTAAACAAAAACGCTAAATGGTAAGAGAACTTTCCATTTTTTGCTTCCTCCTGTTTCTGAAGAAGAGTTTTTGATTCCATCTGTTCTACAATAAGTTCAATTCCTATATCTTTATAATTTTTTATCATAATTGGTACGAGTATATCATTCACATCATTCGGAGTACTACTCAAAAATTTAAGACTCAATTTCTGTCCATCCTTTTCCCTAATGCCATCTGAGCCTAATTTCCATCCGGATTCTTCTAAAAGTTTTATGGACATTTCTTTATCATACGGATACTTAACAAAGCTCTCCGTTTTAGGATATACCCAAGAATTTCTATTCTGTGGTATATCTAGTACTGTTCCAAAATCTCCAAAACATATTTCCACAATGGTTTCTCTATCCAGCCCATACGCCAAAGCCTTTCTTAGATTTTTATCTTGCATAATACTCTCATTATGATTTATAGCTATGTATCCATATCCCAAATAGTCAGTCAAGATAGCCTCAACAAACCCCATATCATCTAAAAGCTCCATATTTTCCTTAACAGCAAGAACATTCTTTCTTATAATGTCAATGTCTCCATTTTCAATGAGAGATAGTTGATTATTGGTATTTATTATTCTAAATATTAAATTTTGTATTTTGGCTTTTCCTTTGTGGTAATATTCATTTGCAACAAGCCTAATTTCCTCACCATCGATATATTTTACAAACTTATACGCACCGTTGCCAAACGGAGTTTTATTATACTTTTCTATATCTTTTGCATTACCTTGGAGATAATCAACCCCATATACATGTTTGGCAAGGGGCTTTATTCGCTCAAAATAATAATTTGTCTTAGAGTTAATAGCATTAAAGGTTATAGAAAATTTCCTATCATCAATTACTTTAAATCCTTCTATGTTATCGATCAATCCATCTCTATAATTTTCCCATCCCATAACACCAAAGTTATCTCTCTCAAAAGTCCCAGTATAAGTTTTATCCATTAATATTTTAAATGTAAATTCAATGTCACTAGATGTTAACATAGTGCCATCTTGCCATTTTAAATTTTCCTTTAGAGTGAAGATATAAGTATTATCTTCCAATGATATTTCTGGGAAATAGGCTATGCCATCAACCACATTTCCATAAGAATCTATCTCAAGAATCGGTGACCACATAGAGTCATTTATGTCTACGTCATTAGCAGCAACTGCAAAAACAGGATTAAAAATTTCGCTAGGCGAAGGTATGCCTATAATCAAAGTATCTTTTCTATCTTTAGATTTTTGAGGGATGCTTTCTGGATTTTTGGATTTTAAATAAAGAGTATTTTTGTTAAACTCCTTAGTTCCACTCTCGAAGACTAATTCTTTCTCTTTCATAGAGTAATTATTAGAGTTGCAAGAGTAAAGACCTAAAATACATATCATTAAAACAAAATTAAAGACTTTTATTAATTTTATCATTTAACCTCACTAAAATTATTTTTCAAAAAATAACGAAACCCCGTTGGAATATTTGGAAAACGAACTATTCCAACAAGGCACCTAAAAAGATTTATTACTCTAAAGTCAATTTGTGTATATCTTGTATAAGTGATCTATAAGGAGTGATCTCCTCAATTCCTTTAACTCTAGTTAGATATACATCCATATTCTTCCTTTGATACAAGAATATGTATGGCAAATCATCCGAAAGCTCTTTATAAACATCAGTATAAAGCTCTTCTCTCTTATTCCTATCCATCTCATTTAAAGCCTTCTTCATTAAATCATCAAGAACCGGATTTGAATACATAACTCTATTGCTTGAACCAGTTGTTCCAAATACATCTGATGGATCTGGATCTGGAGTTAAGCTCCAAGCTAAAAATGCCAAGTGATAAGAGAACTTACCGTCTTTTGCCTCATTCTGTTTTTCTATCAACGTTCTAAATTCCATTTGCTCAGATTTAACTTCTATACCAATATCTTTATAATTAGTTAACATTATAGGAACTAAAACATCATTTAATGAATTAGGAGATGATGCCAAGAATTTAAGAGATAATCTCTCTCCATCTTTCTCTCTTATTCCATCTGCTCCAACTTTCCATCCAGCCTCTTCTAAAAGAGCTTTTGCCTTTTCCGGATCATAGTTATACTTAGTGTAGGTTCCATCTTCTGGATACGCCCAAGACACACTTGACTGAGGAACATCTATAACATTTGCATGTCCTCCAAATGCAGCTGCAACAACAGCCTCACGGTCTAATCCATATGCTAATGCTTTCCTTACGTTCAAATCCTGCATTGATTTCTCTGAATGGTTTATAGCAATATACCCATATCCAAGATTCTCTGTTATAGCAGCATTAACATGTCCCATTTCAGATAAAATATCTAAATTTTCCTGATTCACCACTACATTTTGTCTAACTATATCAATATCACCATTCTGCAATAACAGAATTTGATTTGTCTCATTTATTACTCTGAAAACCAAATTTTTAATATTAGGCTCTCCTTTGTAGTAATTTTCATTAGCGACTAAAACGACTTCCTCTCCATCTTTATAACTAACAAACTTATAAGCTCCGTTACCAAATGGAGTTCTATTGTATTTATCTAAATCTTTAGCATTACCTTGAGTATAATCAACACCATATACATGCTTAGCAAGAGGTTTAATATCTGTGAAATAGTTCATCGTCTTTCCATTTGCAGAATTTATAGTTATTGTAAATGTCTTATCGTCAATTATTTCAAATCCAGATATATTATCGGAATTTCCATCTCTGTAATCTGTCCACCCAACAACATCCAAATTTTCTCTCTCAAATCTTCCAATATAAGTTTTGTCCATTATAAACTTAAACGTAAACTCAATATCTTCTGACGTTACTGGATTGCCGTCTTGCCACTTAACTCCATCTTTCAAAGTAAATGTATATTTTGTACCATCCTCTGTCACCTCTGGCATATCTGCTATACCTGAGATCACTGATCCATCAGCAGCTATTTCGAGAAGAGGAGACCAAATAGTATCAACAATATCTCTGTCATAAGCCGAATCATGTAATAATGGATTGAATACGCCATTAGGAGCAATCGTACCAATTACTAAAGTATCTTTTCTATTTTGTGCTGTAAGAGGAACAGCAGATGTTGAACTCGTACCAAACAAATATTGTGTAGACTTATCATACTGACCTGTCCCATTCACAAGCGATACACTATTATTCTCAGAAATAACTCCAGCATTATTGCCACTGCTATTACTGCTATTTCCTGAGCCAGTGGAACATGAAACCATAAAAAACATAGATCCTAGTATTAATCCTAATACACCAATTAATTTTTTCTTTCTCAAAATTAACCTCCAAAAAAATTAAAAATTATTTAACTCAGTAATCATAATTACAAAATTTTATAATTACTGAAATTATTTGCACATACTCATCAATTAATATAAATGGCAAGCTACCTTGTGTCCATCCTTGACTTGTTTTAAAATAGGAACTTCTATTTTACAAATATCCTTTACGTATGGACATCTAGTATGAAACTTACAACCAGACGGCGGATTTGTAGCACTTGGAATATCTCCTTTTAGAATAATTCTCTCAACCTTTCTTTCAGGATCAGGTAATGGCACACATGATATAAGAGCCTTCGTATAAGGATGTAGTGGCTCATCATACAAACTACTCTTACTATCAATCTCCACTAACGAACCTAAATAAAGAACACCAACTTTATGACTAATATGTTTTACTACACTCAAATCATGAGAAATAAAAAGATAACTAAACCCATATTTCTCCTGAAACTCATGTAACAAATTAATGATCTGAGATTGAATAGAAACATCCAATGCTGATACTGGTTCATCCGCAACTATAAATTCTGGATTCAAAATTAAGCTTCTCGCTATACCTATCCTTTGTCTTTGACCACCTGAAAACTCATGAGGATATCTCTTCATATGATATCTTGCAAGACCACAAACATCCATAACCTCATGTACCCTATTATAATACTCTTTCCTATTATTTACAAATTTATGTGCTATTAGAGCCTCTCCTATTATGTCACCAATCGTTTTTCTAGGATTTAAAGAACTGAATGGATCTTGAAATATGATCTGCATCTTTAATCTTAATTTTCTCATTTCCTTTTTGGATATATCATTTATGTCAATTCCTTTAAATTTTATTTGCCCTTCTGTTTTCTCAAGTAACCTCAATACTGTTCTTCCAAGTGTTGATTTACCACAACCAGATTCTCCAACAAGCGAAAATGTTTCTCCTTTATATACCTCAAAGGATACATCATCAACAGCTTTAACATTTCCAACAACTTTTTGAAAGACACCATCTCTTATAGGAAAATATTTTTTTAGATTTTTAACTTCTAGTACAACATTCTCATTCAATTACTTTACCTCCTCATCTAATAAATAGCAAGAAGCATAATGAGAATTACCCAAAGCCCTTAACTCTGGTATACCTCTTTTGCATTTTTCATTCCTCATACTGCACCTATCATAAAAATAGCAATAGTTTGGTAAATTCATGGGATTAGGAACTTGACCAGGTATAGAATATAGCTTTTCACCATTACTATCAAATGAAGGTTTAGACTTCATAAGTCCAACAGTATAAGGATGTTTAGGATTTTTAAATATATCTATAACCTTAGCCTTTTCTACGATCTTACCAGCATACATAACTATAACATAATCAGCCATTTCTGCTATAACACCTAGATCGTGAGTTATCATCATCACAGATGTACCGAACTTGGATTTCATATCTTTTATCAAATCCAGAATTTGAGCTTGAATCGTAACATCCAAAGCCGTCGTAGGCTCATCAGCAACTAGTACTTTAGGATTGCAAGCAAGTGCAATTGCAATCATTATCCTTTGTCTCATACCACCTGATAGTTCATGAGGATATGACTCAAATATGATTTCAGGTCTTGGAATTCCTACAGTTTTTATAAGCTCAATAGCTTTACCTTTAGCATCATATTTAGATATCTTTTGATGAACTAACATAACCTCAGTTATCTGTTTTCCTATTTTCATAACAGGATTAAGAGATGTCATAGGCTCTTGAAAAATCACAGCTACCTCTGATCCTCTCTTGTTTCTCATTTCTTCTTCAGATAATGACAAAATATCAGTTCCATTTAAGATTATCTTTCCAGAATTATACACAGTGGGAGGAACAGGTAGGAGTCTCATTAAAGACATAGAGGTAACAGACTTGCCGCAACCAGACTCTCCAACAATACCAAGTACTTCTCCTTCTCTCAACTCAAAACTTACATCATTTACTGCCTTAACTATTCCATCATCAACTCTAAAGGAAATTGATAAATTTTTAAATTCGACTATTTTCTTATTCATAAAACTCCTCCTACCTCTTAAGTCTTGGGTCAATAGCATTTCTCAAACCTTCACCAACTAAATTTATAGATAGTACTGATGCAAACAACAAAACTGTAGGAGGAATCCATAACCACACTCTTCTTGTCAAATCAAAAAAATTACGAGTCGTCTGCAACAAATTTCCAAGGGAAGCATACGGAGCCTGTACACCAAGTCCTAAATAACTAAGACTTGCTTCAAAAATCATCATATTACCAAGACCAGTAGCAACGTAAAGTATTACATATGGCAATACATTCGGTAGCAAATGTTTAAATAGCTTCCTAGACACAGAAAACCCTAGAGCCTCTGTCGCTTGCATGTATTCTTGCTCCCTTAAAAGAAGTACAATCCCTCTAATATTTCTACAGTAGGTGGTCCAAAATATAAATGCCAATAATCCTAATGTTATATAAATCCTATATTGTGGATTTACCTCTAAATCTGATAAGAAAGCCGCCAATATTATAAGCAGAGGCAAAGTAGGTATACTCATCAAAATATCTACGATTCTCATTATAATCATGTCCACTATACCACCATAATACCCTGCAATTAAACCAAGTAATGTCCCCAAACAGACTGATATAACTGTAGCAAAAAATCCAACAAAAAACGAAAATCTTCCACCTTCTAAAACTCTCGCCAAAACATCTCTTCCCAGTGAATCGGTCCCAAATATATTCTCAACAGATGGAGGTAAATTTTTAGCAGCAACATTTATAGCTGACGGATCCTTCATAAAAAAAGGAACTATCAAAATTAGGATCAGAATACATATCAACATAATGAATCCTGTTATAGCTAGCTTATCACTTAAAAATCTCTTTAACACTATCCCATATGGGGAATGTACTTTAGTTTCTTTGATATCTTCGATCTTGTCTTCATCAAATAATTTTTTATTTGAGCTCACAAAATTACCTCCTACTTCAACCTTATCCTAGGATCAACTACAGCATAGACAATGTCTGTTAACAAATTAGCAACAATAGTTAAAACAGCATAAAACATAGCAGCTCCCATTAACAAAGGATAATCTCTATTTAAAATAGCCTGATAAGTTATATTACCAATTCCAGGCCAACCAAAAACCTGCTCGATTATTATAGAACCACTAAATAATACAACAATACCTCCTACAATTGTAGGCACAAGTGGTATCAATGCATTCCTGAAAGCATGCTTGTATATAACAACTCTCTCACTAACTCCCTTTGCCCTAGCAGTTCTTATATAATCTTGTTTTATTATCTCAAGCATAGATGTTTTAACTATCCTGAGAGTACCTGCTAAACTAAACAAACTTAAAATCACAAATGGCAAAATAGTATGAAACATAACATCCACAACATAGGAAATTCCTGTGTAATTACTACCAATTGTCGTCATGCCTATAATTGGTAATCCGAAAATTGGTGCAATATACTTTATTGCAATTATTCCTAAAACAAATGTCGGTAACGAAGTAAACAAAAGTGAAAACGTCAATAAAAATTTATCCAATAATTTCCCATGTTTTGTCGAAATATATATACCAAGAGGTATTGAAACAAAAATTGAGAATAGAAAGGATAGAACATTTAAATAAAATGAATTCCATATGTATACACCCAATACAGAACTAACTGATTTCTGAAATGTCAGCGAAACTCCAAAATCAAATCTAATAGCATTTTTCAACCAGTTAAAATACCTTTCAAAGATATTTCCATTAAGTCCGTATAAAACTCTTAATTCATCTATCCTCTCTTGTGTTATACTAGGCTGTGTTGAAATTATCCCACTCAATGGGTCTCCAGGAGATGATACATATAAAAAAAATAAAATAAAAGATATTCCAAATATTATTGGTATAAATAACAATAATCTCCTTATTATATATTGCCTCACTAATCACACCACCCAAATATTAATAAAAAAAGACACCCAAATTAATCGATCTACAACTTAAAGTAAAAAATTAATTAGGGTATCTAAGTTAACCATCTCAAATTGACTACTCTTACTGCAAAACTTTAGAATTATAACTTATTAATTACACAATCTTATACCAAAACCAAACCCTAAAATTGCAAATAAAACAACCTCACATATGTATCGAATTAATCATATTTGTATAATTATACTACTTCATTAAACAACTTTCAATGAAATTTTAAATATTAAAATCAAACTAGCCCATTTTTATACATTGATTATAATAAATAAAAAGGCAACGAAAAAAATAAATGGTACAAATGGAATTTTACTATACTTAACTTTAAAAGATCTTTTTACTAAGATAAATATACCAATTATACCTAACATAACAACTGATAAATAAAATATAAATACTGTCGGCAACACACCAAGAGTTAAAGATACTATGAGAACAATATAAAAATCTCCTTCACCTAAGAGTTTAAATTTCTTTATAATTAGATAAAATAAAAATATCATATACAAAGTTTCTAAATTATCTTTAACACCATTTTCACGTACAAAAGACAATATAAACAAAAATATTGAAAAAACAATTGATGGATATGACAATATTGTATAAACATAATAGGTAACGTAATCTATAAATGCAAAAACATATAAAATCAAAAATATGTAATAATATCTAAAATAATTTTTTAACAAAATAAATCCAAATTCATTAGTCATTTTAGATAAAATAATACAATTAAAAATTACAGATATAACTCCAAAAAATATGATTTTTAGGTTCATTCTTCTATCTTTAACTATACTCTTATAAATATTTATAAGTGAGCTATTTCGGTGTTGCAACCCCAATAATTCATAATCAACAAAACCTATAATTTTAACAACAAAAATATTCAGTACTAAACTCGCAAATATGGAAAATGTAATTATGTATATAAAATTCATGATATAAATACTAAATCTTTAGAAATATTCTTGGACACTTCTACTCTATTAGCGATATCTCTTATGTTTTTTATGGTCATTGAATCTTCAATCCAATTTGGCCAATTATTCAAGTATTTCCTCTCGTCATTTATCTTTTTAAATTCTCCCATAGACATAGTTTCAGGCACTGCATCTGTTTTTCCATCTACAAATAGATTTAAATTATGCATATCTATAGCATTAACTATGGCATTTGCATCACTTATTTTAGACATTTGTTTTGAACGCTCATATGTGGAAAATAAATTTGGACCTATCAAAAGTACAATTACGAGTATAATAACAAAAGATACCATTACTTCAATTATACTAAATCCATCTTTCTTCCTGTTTTGAAATCTCATTCACTATCACTTACCAAAATCAATATTCATGATAGTACAATTATTTCATTAAAATAACTATTTATTCAGTATATACTCCATATTCTATCTGATTTTATCCGACATTTCTTTCAACATATCCAAATTTTCAACATAATATGCACACATCTCCAAAATGTCTTTTATGGCTTCCTCTTTAAGTTTAAAAACTTCCTTCATTTTAGAAAATTCCGTAGCCATAGACTGCATAAGTTGCCTTATATCTTTAGCTTTACAATCTATTAATTCTATCTGATTGTAACTTTTTTCGTTGCTATCTTTAAGAGAATCGAACGTACTCACTGCATCTTCTGATGATGATTTAATCATAGTAATTTCAGAAATATTTTCCTTTATTTCGTGAAATATATTCTCGGTTTCCTTAGTTATCTCATCTATTGTCTTGTTTATGTGTTCAGAAGCTTTTTTCGTTTCCTCAGCCAATTTCCTAACTTCGTCTGCCACTACAGCAAATCCTTTCCCAGCTTCCCCAGCTCTTGCAGCTTCAATTGAAGCATTTAACGCTAATAAATTCGTTTGACTCGAAATTTTGTTTATAACCTCTGTGAATTTATTTATATCAGTAATTTTATTATTTAAATTTTGAAACACTTCACTTATACTTGAAAAATTAGATATCAATTTATCAACATTCGATATTAAAAAATTTACTTTCCCAACACCATCTAAAACTAATCGCTCCTCGTCTTTTATCATTTTAAATACGTTATCCATAATAGTTCCCATATCTTTATGGTCATTTATTCTATCTATAGTACCTTTCTCCATAGTATCTAAAATAGAATTTTGCGAATTTACATATTTTAAAATTTTATCAGTTTTTTCGTTAAATTCTGTATTCCTGGTATCTATTATCGATAATGCTTTCTTAATATCGTCAAAGTTGTTTATATTTATTAAATCTTCATTCTTAGCAACCGATTCCTCTAAATCTATTCTTTCAATAACCTCTTGAGTATTAACACCTTTGTTAATTCCTCTTTTCTTGAAAAATTTTTTAAACAATATGATTCTCTCCTCTTAAATAACTCGACTTATGGATAATACTATTAATTTGTACATATACAGAATTTTTATTACTATTTAATTTATCATTTTTAAAAAATAAAAAAGGCTTGAATCCAAAAATTCAAACCCCAAAAATATTAATACATTCCATCCATACCCATTCCTGGTGCAGGTGCCGTAGGCTTATCCTTTTCAGGTATATCAACCACAGCAGCTTCTGTAGTTAAGAAAGTCGAAGCAACTGATGCAGCATTTTGAAGTGCTGTTCTTGTAACTTTAGCAGGATCAACTATACCATTTTCAACCATATTGATATACTGACCATTTAACGCATCATAACCTATACCTTCTTGACTAGACTTAACTTTATCTATAATAATAGACCCTTCAACTCCAGCATTAAAAGCAATTTGTCTTATTGGCTCTTCTAGTGCTCTTAATATTATGTTAATTCCAACTTGCTCATCAACTATATTAGAACTCAAATTGCAAATTTGCTTCAACACATGCACATAAGCGGTACCACCACCAGAAACTATTCCTTCTTCAACAGCCGCTTTAGTCGCTGCCAAAGCATCTTCGATCCTTAATTTCTTCTCTTTAAGCTCAGTCTCAGTAGCTGCACCAACTTTAACTACAGCAACTCCTCCTGAAAGCTTAGCCAATCTCTCTTGAAGTTTCTCTCTATCAAACTCTGAACTTGTATCCTCAATTTGTGTTCTAATTTGAGAAACTCTTTCAGAAATTTCATTTTTGTTTCCTTTACCATCCACTATAGTCGTGTATTCTTTCGTTATTTTCACACTCTCAGCTCTACCAAGCATAGCTATAGTAGTTTCCTTTATATCATATCCCAATTCTTCAGATATAACTTGTGCACCAGTCAATATAGCAATATCTTTTAGCATTTCCTTCCTTCTATCACCAAAACCAGGTGCCTTAACCCCAACACAAGTAAAAGTTCCTCTAAGTCTATTAACAACCAAAGTAGCTAGAGCCTCGCCTTCTATATCTTCGGCTATTATCAAAAGTTTCTTACCTTGTTGAACTATCTGCTCTAAAACAGGAAGTATATCTTGAATGTTTGAAATCTTCTTATCAGTTACCAAGATATAAGGATCTTCCAAAGATGCTTCCATCTTCTCAGCATCCGTAACCATATATGGACTCATGTAACCTCTATCAAACTGCATACCCTCAACAACTTCTAAAGTCGTATCCATATTCTTTGACTCTTCTACAGTTATAACTCCCTCATTTCCAACCTTCTCCATAGCATCAGCTATAAGCTGTCCAACTTCTGCGTCACCTGCAGATATAGAAGCCACTCTTGTTATATCTTGCTTTCCATTAACATTTTTAGAAATTTTCTTAATTTCCTCAACAGCTTTTTCAACAGCTAATTTTATACCATTTCTTATTAGTATAGGATTAGCTCCAGAGGTAACATTCTTCAAACCTTCCCTCACAATCGCCTGAGCCAAAACAGTAGCCGTAGTAGTACCATCACCTGCAACATCATTAGTTTTAGTTGCAACTTCTTTAACCAATTGAGCTCCCATATTCTCAAACGGATCTTCAAGTTCTATTTCTCTCGCAATAGTAACACCATCATTAGTTATTAAAGGAGAACCAAATTTCTTATCTAAAACAACGTTTCTTCCTTTTGGTCCAAGTGTAACTTTTACAGTATCCGCTAGAATATCTACACCCTTTTGCATAGCACGTCTAGCTTCCGCACTAAATAAAATTTGTTTTGCCATTATCTCTTTACCTCCTAAACTTATTCTACAACAGCCAATATGTCTTCTTGTTTAACAATTATATATTCCTCACCATCAACCTTAACTTCTGTTCCAGAGTACTTAGAAATTAAAACCTTATTTCCGATCTTCACTTCCATTTTTATCTCTTTACCATCAGAAGAAACGGTTCCAGGACCAACTGCAATAACCTCAGCCTCCTGTGGCTTCTCCTTTGCACTTCCTGCTAAAACTATGCCCGACTTAGTAGTTTCCTCTGCTTCTAACCTTCTAAGAACAACTCTGTCTGCAAGCGGTCTTATATTCATCAAATACAACCTCCCATTTAAAATAACCTTCTTAAAAATTAGCACTCAATAGTTTAGAGTGCTAAAATATGTTATTAATATAATTAATAAATTTAAAAAACTCAAATTTATTAACTTTTAAATTTCTTTAGTTTTAAGTGTTTTTTTGGAATTATCTCCTATTTTAATAGTTTTTCTCATGTTTTTATTTGATTCAAAATCGTTAAGATATTAAGTCAAAACCTCATAATCTATTGCCTATCTCTTCAGATATTGTAGAAATAAATTCATTAATTTTCATACATCCTTTATCGCCAGATTTCCTCTCTCTAACTGAGACTTCACCATTTAGCTCCTCTTTCTCGCCAACTATTAACAAATATGGTATTTTTTCCATCTGACCCTGACGTATCTTGTATCCAATTTTCTCATATTTGTAATCACACTCAACTCTTATACCAGCTCTACTCAATTCATTTGTAACAGTTTTAGCATAGCCATTGAATTTCTCAGATATAGGCAACACCCTCACTTGAATTGGACTTAACCACACTGGTAACGCACCCGCATACTTTTCAATAAGCATAGCAATTGTTCTTTCGTAACACCCTATCGAGCTCCTATGAATTATCATTGGACTCTTTTTCGTTCCATCAGAATCTATGTAAGTCATATCAAATCTTTCAGCAAGGCTAAAATCAATCTGAATAGTTATTATTGTATCTTCCTTACCGTGCACATTCTTAAACTGAACATCCAATTTAGGACCATAAAAGGCAGCCTCACCATCTTCGATTCTATAGTCAATGCCTAGATTGTCAAGTATACCTTGCATATCACGCTGAGTCCTTTCCCAAATTTCTTCATCCCCTATATACTTTTCCTTATTATTCTTATCCCACCTAGAAAATCTATATGTAACATCATTACTTATTCCAATACATCTCATTACATACTTAACCAAGTCAACAGCCTTACCAAACTCTTCCTCAACCTGACTAGGCATACAAATTATATGTCCATCAGATAATGTGAATTGTCTGACTCTTATGAGACCGTGCATTTCACCAGAAGATTCGTTCCTGCTCAAAATTGCAGTTTCTCCGTATCGTATTGGCAAATCCCTATAACTTTTTTGGGAAGCTTTGTAAATCATAAATTGAAAAGGACATGTCATTGGTCTAAGGGCAAAAACTTCTGCATCCTTCTCTTCGTCACCTAAGACGAACATACTATCTCTATAATGATCCCAATGTCCAGAGATTTTATATAAATCGCTTTTAGCAAAAGTCGGAGTCCTAGTTAAAACATATCCTCTTCTCTCTTCTTCATCTTCAACAAACCTTTGAAGAATTTGCATAAGCTTAGCTCCCTTTGGCATCAAAAGAGGCAAACCCTGACCAATGAATTCATTAGTTGTAAAAAATCCAAGTTCTCTTCCTATTTTGTTGTGATCTCTTTTCTTAGCCTCTTCAACTAAATTTAAATACTCTTCCAACATGCTTGCTTTAGGAAATGCTATGCCATAAATCCTTGTTAGCATTTTATTTTTTTCATTTCCTCTCCAATACGCACCTGTAGCACTCAAAAGTTTAACAACTTTTATGTATTTTGTGTTCATTAAATGGGGACCACAACACAAATCCTCAAACTCTCCTTGTTTATAAAATGAAATCTCCTCTCCCTCTGGCACGTCGCCTATGAGCTCAATTTTGTAAATCTCGCCTCTATCTTTTACAAACTTAATTGATTCATATCGTGGAAGAACAAATCTTTCAATATTTAATTCTTCTTTGCATATCTTTTTAATCTCTTTTTCAATTTCTAGTAAATCCTCTTGAGAAAAAGGCGTATCTACATCAAAGTCATAATAAAATCCATTATCCGTACTTGGACCTATGGCTAATTTGACTTTAGGAAATAACCTTTTTACAGCCTGTGCAAGAACGTGACTAGCCGTGTGCCATAATGCCCTCTTACCTTTTTCATCATCAAACGTTAATATATTAACTTTACAATTTTTATCTATGATATATCTTAAATCTACAACTTCTCCATCAATTTCAGCACAAGTTGCATTTCTAGCTAACCCTTGACTAATTGATCTTGCAAAATCCAAAACAGTAAGTGGTTTATCAATTTCCTTTCTACTGCCATCTTTCAATTCAATCTCTATCATAAAGTCTTCCTCAATTCACTATTTTATTTTTGTCATCTAGGACATACTCTATCCCAAAAGTATCAACGATTATTTCCTCTATAATAGGTTTCCTAATTGGGCTATCTCCATAAACTTGCTCATTTGATATATTTAAAGCAACCTCTATGCCTTGTATAATTTTGCCAAAAGCTGCATAACTACCATCTAAGTGTGGTGCATCTCCAACCATTATAAAGAATTGGCTACCAGCAGAATTTGGATCGTCAGATCTTGCCATCGATAAAACTCCAAGTTCATGTTTAATATCATTTGTTATCCCATTTAGTTTAAATTCACCTTTAATTGAGTATCCAGGTCCACCCATTCCATTTCCATTTGGGCATCCTCCTTGAATTACAAAATCCTTTATGATCCTGTGGAATACAAGCCCGTTGTAAAATTTATTTTTAATTAAACTTATAAAATTAGACACTGTAATCGGAGCTACCTCTGGATAAAGTTCAAATTTCATCTCTCCAAAATCTTTTACCTTCATAATCCCTGTAGGATTTTTAGTTTTCATAAAATCACCCTCCATCTACACGTAAAAATACCATTATCAAATATCAAAATCCAGATAAATAAATTTGCACATAGTTAAACGACTCTATCGTACCACAAACATTATTGATGGTAAACATAAAATTTAAACAAATATTAACTTCAAAAAATGATTTTTTTGAACGCAGCTATGCAAAATATAATTAAACATTTTTCAAGGAGAAATTAAAAATGAAATTAAATTATAATAGTATTTTTTCCAAGTTTATCAAATTTATTTCGTGCGTATTTGTAATTTTTAACATGTCAACTATGAATACCTTTTCAAACACATTACAAAAATTAACATTTGGGAAAGAGGCAATTAAACACATTAAGTATTTGTCCAAAACCCCAAGAGTGAGCGGCACTAAGTTAATTATCAATTCACAAAAATATATAAAAAATGAATTTCAAAAATATGGATACGATGTAGAAGAACAAGATTTTGTATGGCCAATTGAGAACAATAAAAATCATTCCAAAAATATCATCGCATACAAAAAAGGATTAAATGATCAGCAAATTATAATAGGAGCACATTATGATTCCACAAATTGCAATGGAGCGGATGATAATGCCTCAGGAATATCTGCACTGCTTGAATTATCACAAAAGCTAAATAAGATTATTCTTCCTTATACATTAAAGTTTATTGCATTCGACGCTGAAGAAGTAGGGCTATTCGGATCAAGGTACTTTGTTAAGAATATGTCTCCTCATGAAAAAATTAATACCATTTTATACATAAACATTGATAGCATTTTAAGTGGTGATGATTTGTACATATACGGTGATAACGGAATAAGAGGATGGTTTAGAGATGAAATCTTATCACTATCTAAGGAAAAAAATTTAAGTATAAAGACCAGTCCTGGATTGGAATTTGAAGATAAATCATTTTCAATACCAGAAGGAGAGTGTTTTGATTACAGCGATCATGTATATTTTAAATATGAAGGAATACCATTTGCATATTTAGAATCTACATCATGGAATTCTATGAATCCACGAACCGGATATCCAAATTATAGAAACTCAAACTTTGGTATGATAATTCACTCAAATAGAGATAATTTAAATTTTATAAATCAAAACTTAGGAAGTAAGTATGAGGATAATTTATCAAAATGTATTGAATTAATATATTTTGCGTTAATCAATCAAAATAAAAGTATAACAATCATAACTAACACTGAGGATTCGTCTTCACTCAAGAATATAAAATACGAACTTTATAAAAATAACAAGCTTATAGACACTTTATCTCATAACGATTCTAAAAAAATAACTATTTCAAATCTTGAAAGAGGAAAATACAAAATAAAACAGCTAAACTCCTCAAATGTAAAATTTAAATGTAACATGAATGATAAGTATTTTGAACTTTCATCATTCGGAAATCTCCACATTTTGTACGAAGATTTAAACGCTTTATCAAAATGCAGAGACTATGATGCGATTTTGTTAAATATCTATGGAAATAATTTTAATGATCCACAAATTCAAACCGATGAATTATACAAACAATTTATAAAAATTAAAAATATAGATCCAAAATCTATATATGATGACGCCATATCTTTAGATGAAATAAAAAACCAAATAAACGAATACAGTTTTAAAAATTTAAGCAACGATGATTCAATAGCAACATTTTCAAATTCCAATTCACTATCACCAAAATACAATCCAAAACTTATTACAAAGATGTTTTCTTCAATCGTAATATCGTTTTTTTATTCAGGATTGTATAAAATCAAAAATAGTAACTTCCTTTAGTTTAGTGATAGCCCATTGCATTTTTCGGATTTTAAATATCCACAAGTTTATTTTTTCCACAACTCTGTATAACTAAAATTCAGTTATCAAAATTTATATATGCATAAAATAAAATTGCGTAGTTGGCACATGCCAAATACGCAATAACACTATCCATTAATCTTCTTTTCTAATTTCTATAAAAACACCTTGGGAAAACAAGCTATGACTTCTAACTAAATCAACAATACGATTCGCACAACATCTAAAATCCTCGGAGTAACAATTATCAAACAAGATTACTCTACTATCCGTAAACAAAGCCACCATAAACATGCTCCTCAATTTATCAAATCTACTTAACAAATCAAAATCAACATCATGATTCGTGAATCCAAATACCGAACAGTAATTTTCAAAGAGCAAAACCTCATCACACTTTTCACGCAAATCTATACCGAACGAACTGTATATGTTATCCTTAGTATCTAAGTATGGCTTTAAGTTAAAGCCACTTATGACGTACGGATAAATTTCAAAATCATTCTTGCACATCTCAAGCACTGACCTAATTAACTTAAACCTGAGATTTTCATCTTTAAAAGTAATGAGATTATAAGATCCGTTATCAAAATTTAAATCAAATTCAAAACTACCATCTAAAATATCTATGAACTTTATCATTAGTTTCCTTCCAAATCGAGAACTTTTTAACAAACTATCCACATTCATAGTTTAATTGAGTAGATTACATTTTTCAATATTACCTACGTGTAGTTAACAATTATTTTTTATTTTTTTACAGATTAGTCACTTGCTTAACTCGAGAAGCTTCATTACAAAATCATTGGAAGGAGTATTCCTAATATTGTCTGGCGTATCATACTGTCTTACATTCCCAAAATCCATAATAAGAACTTTAGTTCCCATCTTCATCGCTTCAGAAACATCGTGAGTAACAAACATGATTGTAATTCCTGTCTCTTTATGAATTCTCATTATCTCATCTTGCAAACTGCTCCTTGTTATTTCGTCAACTGCTCCAAAAGGCTCGTCCATTAATAAAATTTCTGGAGATGCAGCAAGAGCTCTAGCAATTCCAACTCTCTGCCTTTGACCTCCAGAAAGTTCATCAGGATACCTATCCTTAATCTCAATACTTAATCCAACAAATTTCATCCATTTTAAAACCATTTCGGCATTCTTGGATTTATTCATCTTATTCGAAAGACTTGGCACATAAATTATATTTTGTTCAACAGTCATATGAGGAAACAAAATGCTACCTTGAATCGAATATCCTATTTTTCTTCGTAGATCTATTAGATTTAACTCTTTTATGTTTTTACCATTTATGATTATGTCACCTGAAGATGGTTCAATAAGTCCATTTACCATTTTCAACACAGTCGTCTTACCACATCCAGAAGAACCCAGAATGGTAACAAACTCCCCTCTATCAATATGTAAATTGAATTTTTCAATAACTGTATTTTCATTATAGGACTTTGATATATTTTTATATTCAATAATAGGCTTCACTAAATCATCCCCTTACTCATTAAAAATTCTCTAGCTACCTCAATAGGATCTCTTCCCTCACTTTCAACCTGGTAATTCATATTTATCATTTCGTCTTCTGTAATACTGTTATTGAATTTTTTCAAAACTTCTAGAAGCTCTGGGTATTTCTCAATGATCTCTAATCGCACCACATTTCCACAAATATACGATGGAAAAAATTCTTTATCATCTTCTAGGACTACAGCATCCGTAGTAGCAAGCTGACCATCCGTTGTAAATATAACCATTACATCAATCTCTTTACTTTGGAGAGCCTTATACTTTAAACCAATATCCATATCTAGTGTTTTCTCAAAATTAAAACCATAAATACGACTTAAAGCATTGTATCCATCTTCTCTTTCAAAGAAATCATACTCCGCTCCAAAGGTTAATTCATCCGATACATTCCTTAAATCAGAATAAGTTTTAATGTTATATCTTTCTGCAATTTCCTTACGCACTGCCAACCCATAAGTATTATTGAATCCATACATACCAACCCAATCCATTTTGTATTTATCTATATACTCTTGTTTCAGTTTTTCGAATTCATCCTCTGTATAAATGCCATCCTGTTTGAGAACCAAATTCCATCCAGTCCCTGTATATTCAGGATATAAATCAAATTCCCCTTTTTCCATTGCAGGATGAATGTTTGATGTTCCTCCTCCCACACCGTGGGTTAATTTTACATCTAAATCAGTTTCATTTTTAATCAATAATGATAGCATTTCCCCAAGTATATGTTGTTCCGTTACAGGTTTTGTAGCTATGTTTATGGTATCCTTTTGTTTTGTGAAACCTAAAAGTGCAAATACTGCAAATGTAACTAGAGCAAAAGCTACAACGATTTTAAGAGATACTTGTTTTTTGACTGTCCTTCTTACAGCAAAACTCTTTTCAAGTAATCCAAGTAATAGATCTACCACTAAGGCAAGCGAAGCTATGAGCAAACTTCCTGCTATTGTCATAGCAGAATTATTTATGGTTATTCCCCTATAAATAGCAACACCTAGTCCACCTGCTCCTATGAATGAAGCAATTCCTGCAAGTGCAATGGTCATAGTAACCATATTTCTAATACCAGATAGAATTATCGGCATAGCCAATGGTAGCTTTATTCTATATAGAATTTGAAATCGTGTACTCCCCATTCCTCTCGCAGCTTCTATTATGTGATGGTCTATATTTTTTATTCCTGTATATGTACCTCTTACCATTGGCAAAAGTGCGTATATAGTAAGAGCAATAATAGCCGTTGTGTTCCCTACACCAGAAAATGGAATCAAAAAACCTAGCATTGATATCGAAGGAATCGTATAAACGATATTGATAATTCCCAAAGTTACATTTGTTGAGCTAGTAAATTCACTAATAGCAATTCCAATTAATCCTCCAAGCATAATGGCAATAACCACTGAAATGAATGATATTTGTATATGCTCCAGCAACAATTCTAAGAAAAAGTCTCCACGATGTATAAAAAGATTCAAAATTTCATTTAACATATTTTACCTCTTCAAAATGTTAATCTCATTATAAGAAAAGGTAGAGCACAACAATACTCTACCACTCAAAATTAAATCATAGTATTTAAATATCGCATGTAATGTCTATCTATAAGTTTTTATTATTGACTATGCTTCCATTATATCACAACTTTGCCTAACATTTAAATTATTCGATGACCTCAAAATAAATTACGCCATACCTTTTTCTCAATTTTTAAAATACATAAATTCAAAATTGATATATCAACTTTAAGCATACCCAAAATTAGATTTCTAATAGTTCCTATACCTCGCAATTGAAATCACACAAAAAGAAAAACTTTTAAATCGAAGATGTACAAAAATTTTTATGTATCTTTTTTATTTTTAATCTTATTTTAACTTTATCATGGTAAAATAGGATAAAAATATGAAAAGTTGGTGATGGTTTGAGAATACTTGTTATCGATGACTCTGTAGAGTTATGTAATATAATGAGCAGGATATTACTAAATAGTGATTACGAAGTTGATTGTGCTCATAATGGACAAATAGGTCTTAGAATGGCCTTAACTAATAAGTACGATATAATACTTCTCGATATTATGATGCCTCAAATGGATGGATATACTGTTCTAAGGAAGCTTAGATCTGAAGGAAGAACAACTCCTGTTATAGTATTAACTGCCAAAAATGATATGAGCGATAAGATTGATGCTCTCGACTTAGGCGCAGATGATTATTTACAAAAACCATTTAACAAAAATGAGCTCATAGCCAGAATAAAGGCTCTTGCAAGAAGAAGTAACATAACCAATTACGAAAGTGACACAATCACCTATGCGGATATAACTTTAGTAGTTTCAAGAAAAAAGTTATTGAACAATGGAATTTCCTTCACAATGCCTACTCAAGAATGCGAGCTGATACAATACATGATTAAAAATAGCGAAACTATTATCCCATGCGATAAATTATCAAAGGTTTGTAATCCTGAATGTATTGACGATGATAAACTGTTTATATACATAGAAAACATTCGAAAGATCCTAAAATTTGTTTGCTCAAAAATTAAAATCGTTTTTATTAAAGGAGTCGGTTTTAAACTGTGTTACTAAAGATTAAGAGAATTCCGTCTTATGTTTCATTGCTATCGACATTTTTATATTCTTGCAACAATGTAGTTACCCACAACTCAAAGGATAATCTTCAATTTTCAATTTTGAAAATTGGTAAAGCGGATTCGATTATATTGAGTACCGGCAATTATAATGTTGTTATAGATTGTGGTGAAGAAAACAATGGTCCTGAAATTTTAAATTATCTAAATGGAAATAACATAACTTCCATTGATTATTTGTTTATAACACATTTTGATAAAGATCATGTCGGCGGTGCATCCCAGATTCTAAACAATTTGAATGTAAAAAATATTATAACTCCAAATTACGAAGGCTCATGCTTACACAAATTATGTAGAATCATTAAATGCAACTAATACTCCTTTAAGTAAGATTTCAAAAAACATGTCTTTCAGATTAGACAATGTTATATTTGAAGTTTATGCCCCGCAAAGATTACACTACGATGAAGATAATAACTATTCACTTGCTATAAGTGTAATCCATGGAAACAATAAATTTTTATTTGCAGGGCACGCAAAGGAAATTAGACTGGCAGAAATACTTACACAAACAAATTCTCAATACGATTTCTTAAAAGTTCCCCATCACGGAAAGTACAATAGCTTCTCCGAACAATTTATAAAAACCATAAATCCAAAATACAGTGTAATAACTTGCAGCAAGAAAAATCCTCCTCACGATGAGGTGCTTAACATTCTGGGTAAAGTCTCAAGTGAAATTTATCTTACAAGAGATGGAAATATTAAAGTTACAAGTAACAAAAATACTTTTACCATAAATCAATAATGGAAATTTTTTTGAAAGGAGATGAAGATGTTGCATTTGTTAATTGTAGAAGATGAAAAAAATTTAAATAGAATTATATCTAAACGTCTCGAGTCTGCAGGATATTCTATAGATAAATGTTTCAATGGTGAGGAAGCAATTTACTACATTAATAATAGTGACTTTGACGCTGTCATAATGGATATCATGATGCCAAAACTTTCTGGAATTGATGTTCTCAAATATATGCGCAAAAACAATATCTCTACACCTGTATTGCTCTTGACCGCAAAGTGTAGCATTCCTGACATAGTAAATGGACTTGATTCAGGTGCAGAAGATTATATAGTAAAGCCATTTTCATTTGATGAACTCCTTGCAAGAATACGTACAATTACAAGAAAGCTATCAAAAAATTATTTTGACATATACACCGTAGCAGACTTAGAAATAAATATAACCCAGCATACCGTAAAAAGATCAGGAAAGGAAATCTCATTGTCTTTAAAGGAATTTAAAATTTTGGAATATCTGGTAATAAATAAAGGAATTGCCCTATCTCGACAGAAGATTGAAAGCTATGCTTGGAATTTTGACCACTGTAGTAATGCAAATGTTATTGATGTTTATATAAGGTACATTCGTAAGAAAATTGACGATAACCATACTAAGAAGCTTATCCATACCATTAGAGGTTTTGGATATGTGTTAAAAGAAGATTGAGTATAGCTATGGAAAGATTAGTTTTAAAGTTAAGAACGCTGATTTTGTTTGCATTTTTAGTGACTTTTAATTCCATAAAAAAATTATCTGTAAAACTACAAATAATAATTTGGTATATATTTTCAATGATATTCATTTCAGGGATTGTGCTTATAGCTATGAATTCATTTAGCGAGAAGATGATCGAAAAAGATATAGGTGATAGATTAATAGGTACAGTTTCATCAAAGGCTTTAATGTTAACCTCTAAGCGAATTAACCTTCATGACAACATAAATTTAGGAGAGATTGGTGAAAACCCCTCCTTCAATAAATTAAAAAATATACTATCTAGCATTAATTTTAATTATTATGAAGATGGAGTTTATATGGCTATATATGATACAAATACAAATCTTATAGTTGGGAATATGCCTTTTGAAATAAATTCAAATTTTGCTTTCAAGAATAACTTCTTAAGACAAACTGAGCATGATGGTAACAGATACTACGAATATGATAAAGAGATAAATATCGCAGATAGTATTTATTATTTAAAAGGTATTTCTTTAGTTTCAGATAAATCTCTCTTTTCAAAATCCGTAGTCACGAATAATGTTATACTTTCAGTAACGATGATTTTTGTTGCTTCAATAGGAGGGTATTTAATTTTAAGCCGTGCATTTAATCCCGTTGATAAGATTACTGAAATTGCAAAAGAGATAAGTGAGAGTAACGACTTATCTAGACGCATAAACATAAATAGTAATAACCGGAATGATGAGATATATCGTCTCGCAAGTATATTTGATAAAATGTTAGACAAGCTCGAGTATAATTTTGAGAAAGAAAAACAATTTACATCCGATGCGTCTCACGAATTAAGAACTCCTGTGTCTGTAATAATGTCAGAATGTGAATTTGCTGAGGAATGTGCAAATGATATAGAAGATTACAAAGAGTCAATTTCCTCTATAAAAAATCAAGCATTAAGAATGTCAAAACTAATTTCAGAGTTATTAACAATATCTAAAATGGACAAAGATACTTTGCAAACTAATTTTGAAAAAATAGATTTAAGTGAACTTCTTTCCTTTGTATGCGATGAGCAAGAAGAGATTAATGGTACAAATGTTTCCCTTATCAGAAATATCCCAGAAAACATAATAATAAATGCTGACCGTTTCTTAATAACAAGGGCACTTATCAATTTAATATCAAACGCATATCAATACATTGGCGATGGAAATAAAATTGAAGTTAATCTTAAAATTCAAGGTAACCATACGATATTTTTTGTAAAGGATAACGGTATCGGAATCTCAAAAGATCATTTACCCAGGATTTGGGAAAGATTTTATCAAGTTGATACTTCAAGAACTGCAAAAGAGAATAATGGTGCTGGACTTGGTCTCTCTATGGTAAAATGGATTGTTCATTGTCACAATGCAGAAATTTTCGTAGAAAGCAATCTTGAAGAAGGTACTAAATTTACAATAAAGTTTCCAATATACGACCTTTAAATAAATAAAAAGAGCTTTGTTTAATCAAAGCTCTTTTTAAATTTCAAATTCTTAAAATATCATATTCTACAAACAAAAACAATCAACGCCTCAACTGTCTACATCAAAACTTAAACGACCTGAAGCTCTCCTCTATACACTGGTGCATCTACTCCAGAAACACTGTTTTCATCTGCTATAACACCATCTGCATACTTACTAGCATTACTCACATCTATAGTACTATGAACAGTAACACTTTCTGCTCCACGGCCATCCTCGATACAAATATCACCTATTGTAGTTGCCTTAACTGCGTTTCCTCCAAGAGTTGCTCCACACAAAGCCACTGCCACTGCAAAAGCCAATCCTAAAAACTTCTTTTTCATCTTTCTCTATCCTCCCTTTATATACTCCGCGTATGCTCGAATATAGCTTATAAATTTTAAAATTCAATACTACCTCAAACCATTTACAAAATCTGAGAGTCACTATTTGATTGAACTTATGTATAGATTATACACTGTAATTGTGTCAAAAGTTTGTCTTTTTCATATTTTTTTGAACTATTTTTTATAAACAGAGAACCCTCAAGTGAAGAATCTCTAATGCCCTATTTATTTGGATAGAAAATTTAATAATGTAGGGTCTTTTTCAACAATGTCAATTAACTGTTCACTGGTTGTAGCTTTTTCAACTTCAGCCAATATTTGCTTGTGACCTTCCATTAACTCTTCGCTATCTGATAAACCTTCTTGAACATAAAACTTTATGTCTTCTCCTAAAGATTCAATAAGCCTTGTTTTCTGTCTCTCAAATAACACTTGATCAAAAGTCATCCTCAACTCTGAATAAATCATATGATGATGAAGAATAATAACTGTCATAACTTCCTGGATCAAACCTCTCGTCTTCAAATAAATAATTCGCTTTATCATAATCTACACTATAGTTTATAAAATCTAACAACATATCATCTTCATCAATAATTTTTACTAATTGTTCACTTGTCGTTGAATTCTGAACCTTAGTTAATATTTCATCAAAATATTTTATCAATCCATTTACTTCATCAATATCCTGTTGAATATACATCTTATATTCTTCATCATCATCATACTGTAAATATTCATTACAATACTTTAAATCTTCATTGAGATATTCTAGTTCTTCATTTAAAAAATCAATCAAACCATTTTTCTGATCTTCAAACGACATATTATTAAACTTTTCTTTTAAATCTTCATAAGAATCATCCGATCCATACAATGAAAGATAACTAATCTTATACTCATCTAAATCAAATGTTTCACCAACTACAATGGCATCCCCTGAACTTGTTCCAGTTGTTAAACCCCCTCCTATACCCACTGCTCCTACCAGGACTGCTGTTCCCAATGCAATACCAGCTAATTTTTTAATTGAATATCTTTTCATCTTTAAAACATTCTCCTGAAATTTATTTAAATATTTAAATTTTATATGTCCTTAACTTATGTTCACATTATAGTTTTCATTTATGTCAAAATCTTGTCCTTTCTATATTCCCTCATTACTTTTTTATAAAATTTATATAATAAAGTAGTTTAAATTCAAAATCATAAAATTCCGAAAAGACAAATTCGTGAAATCGTAAAATCATAAGTCCAAAATCCTAAAAAGCAAAAAGAGCCTCAAGCAAACTACCTAAAGCTCACATATGATACAAAGTTATCCTAAATTTCAACGAGCAAATTACTTAAATTCAATAAGTACTAAATATCTAGAAAGTTTAACAATGTCATGTCTTTATCAACCATAGCCGCTAATTGCTCATTTGTTGTTGCTCCCTCAACTTGAATCAACAAAGCTCTACAATCGTCCGCTATTTGCTTACTGTCTGATAATCCTTCTACATCATACCAAGCTGCTGATTCCTTTAAAAGATCAACCATTCCTGCTTTCTTATCCTCAAACGGCAATTCATTAAATTTTTCTCTTAAACCATCATAATAGCTCTTCACTTGCTCATCTGTAAAGGTCGCTACGCCATATTTCTCCAAGTCAGACTCATCATCAATCAAAACGAAATCTTGTGCTGCCGAACTTGAACTTGCTTTGGCTGCCAAACTTCCTCCTACCCCAGCTACTAATGCTGCTCCTAAAGCTACTCCTGCTATTTTTTTAATTAAATTCTTTTTCATTTTTAAACCCTCCAAAATTTATCTTAAATATTTAAATTTTATATGCCCTTAACTTATGTCTACATTATAGTTTTCATTTATGTCAAAATCTTGTCCTTTCTATATTCTTTCATTACTTTTTTTATAAAATTTATATAATAAAGTAGTTTAAATTCAAAATCTTTTAACTCCCAAAAGTCATACTATCGAAACAAGTGATAAGTCTCCAATAATTCATTCCACATCAAGAAAATTCAATAATGTTACTTCTTCATCAACAATTTTTGCTAATTGATCACTTGTTGTCGCTTCTTGAATTCTCGTTAATAATTCTTTACACATTGCTTCCAATTCTTTACTATCCGGCTCATCTTCATTGATATGTTCATTAATTGATTCATTCAAAAGACTAATTATTCCTTCCTTCTGATCACTAAACGACATTGCATCAAACTCAGATCTCAAATTCTTATAATAGTCATTTATCTTATCTGATGAAAGACGATCAATATCATAATCTTGTAAATCTAACACTTCACCTTTCGTGTTATAATCTTCTGTAACAGGAGTTGACGGATTGAATATATCGTAATCTTGCTCTATATAACTCATATACTCCAGCAGTGTCGGATTTTCTTCAACAATAGAGCTTAATTGATCACTTGTTGTTGCTTGCTCAACTCTCTTCAATAAATCTTCAGCCTTTTTTAATAAGTCTTGATCATTTGACAAACCCGATTTACCATAAAATATAATTCCATTACCCAAAATATGAACTAGACCATCGTATTGGTCTTTAAAGGACATTTCATCAAAGCCCTTCTTTGAAGCTTCATAAAACCCCTCACTACCTGGTAAATAATACTTAACTTCATAAGTCTCCAAATCAGACACATCAATCATCATAATTTTATTTTGTGACAACGATCCTGAGTTTGCTATAGCTGCTATACTACCTCCTATACCAGCTACGCCTACTAACACAATCGTTCCTAGTGTAAAACCTACTAATTTTTTAATAGAATCTTTTTTCATATATAAAATATCCTCCTAAATATCATTTAAAATATCTATTTTCAATTTCTATATGTTCTAAATCTATACCTATATTATAATTTTCACATATGTCAAATTTTTATCTTCTATATACTTTTTTGTAATCATTCCTATAAATTTTGTATGACAAATTCTTATTAAGCTCATAACCAAAAATAGCTGAATTTGAACAGCTATTAATTAAAAATAATAGGATCCTAAGTTACCTTAGAATCCTAATTATACAATTAAAATTTAAATTTTCATAGCTTCTCTTTCTGCATCAGCCTCTTCCTGTGTTATAAAACCTGACTTAACTTCATATTCGAGTAAGTCATTATACGCAGCACCCAATGATTCTTCCGTAGTCGCATCCAAAATCCTCAGTTGCAAATCAGCTTCTTCCCTTGTCATATATCCCGATTCAACCAAATCTTCTATAATATATCTTCCATATAAATTATATAGCTCGTCCAAAGAATCTTCAGAATCATTACTCCTAATTTCTTTCGCCTTCTCATTGGTAATTATGCTAGCGTCAACCAATTCCTGTGTTATAATATATCTGTCGTACTTGTCATATAATTCATTCCATGCATCATCGCTTGACACTCTAGCTTTTAAATCGCTTGCCTTATCCTGAGTTAATACTCCAGCACCCAATAACTCATCTACCATTTCTTCAAAAGTAATAATAGACATATTCTCTCCATGGTTCTTATATCCACCACTTTTAAGTCTGCTACCCTGCTCATTTGTTAAAGTTCCATCTTTAACCATTTCATCAATAATCAAGCCATAAGCAGCTTGTCTCTCTTCTTCATTTGAAGCACTATTATACTTAAGTTTGGCATCTGCCATACCTCTAGTCATGATACCACTATCAACTGACCTATCGTAATAGAACTCATCCAATACCTTATTATAATTTTTGTATCCTTCATCTTTTAGTCTCTGAATTTCAGAATCTGTAAAATCATATAAGCTTCTTGTCTCATCAATTATCTTCCTATATATCTCATCCTTCTCTTCATCACTTGTTGCGTTTAAAAATTGAATTTCTAAATTTCCCTCTTCAGGAGTTAATACACCTTCAGAAACCAAATCTTTTATATCCTGCTCACTTTGATAATAAACTTGTCCATTCACTGACCCATATGGGCTATACCCAAACTGTTCTTCATATTCACTATAAAAATACCCCGAATCTATTTTCTCAAGTGAAGCAACATCATCTATATTTACAGCCTCAGAAGCTTGTACAATTGGAGCACTTCCACCAAATACAACCATTAAACTTAAAACAATACCACCAATCATTTTTTTAAGATTATTTTTTTTCATTTTAGAAATAACCTCCTCAACATATAGAATTAACACTTTTTTTATTTTTAATTTAGTTACATTATAATTCATGATCATGTCAATTTTGTATCATTTAAATATCTTTTTCATTAAATTTAAAATCATAAAATCAATCTAACAAAAAAGAGAAATCCTCAGATAAATATGCAAAGCTCTCTCCTCCACAATATTAAAAAACCAAAATCTGAATTAATTTTACTGCTTGGATCTTTCACAGAATTTTGATTATTGAAAAATACAATTCCCAGAATCAAAATTACCAAAACTACTACGCACGTAACAATAGTATCTTTTTTTCACTATAAATCCTTCGTATTTCTTAAACTCTTAACTAATATTTTAACATCCTTGTTTCAAAAATTAACTCCTATGTTTTACCACTTAGGATATAATATCGTTCACAATTTTCAAATTTACACCAAAGCAAAATCACAAATTTACAAAAACATAAAAAGAGAACTTTGAAAAAAGACCAAAGCTCTCATTCAATTAGCCTATTGTATATTTTTCATAATAAAATCATATAAATTATCAAACAATAAAAACCCATAAGACACAATTTTATCATCTTCAATTTCACCATTTGACCCATTAGCTAATCCAATAACCTTACCATCGGTATTGAATAAAGGACTTCCCGAGTTACCACCAACAATATATGCATCGTAATTAGTAACACCAGTAGTAACTAAAGTAAGTTCACCTTCACTATACCACATAGTTCCATATTCCTTGTCCCCAGGATATCCTACATTATAAACCTTATCACCAACTTTAGCATTCTTTATTTCTTCCAACGTAGCTATTTCTAAAAGTTCAATACCATCACTAAGATTTCTTCCATCTGCCGTTGGATTAACTTCAACTATTGATAAATCCGCTTCATTTGGAGCATTCAAAACAGATTTAACCTCAAAATCTACAAACTCTCCGTTCTTATCTCTCAAACGAATAGTTGCACCCTTCTCCAATTCAAAAACATCAGCAACGTGCTTATTGGTCAATAATTTATTTTGACTCACAATAAATCCTGTCCCATGACCCATTTCAGAACTTTGCATAATAACTATCGATTTATATTCACTATTACCTATATCTTTAATCTCCTGTCTTCCATTCTTCCTAGTTGTCTTCATAGAACCAGTTCCATCGTCTTGCTCCGATTTAACAAAAATATATGACCTAGTCAACAAAATTACTTTAGACTCATTATCAGTGCTTGACTCACCAAGTATCCCAACAACTTTCCCATCTTTATTAAATACTGGACTTCCAAAATCTCCACTTACAGTATAAGCATTCAAAATAACATTATAATCTTCATCAAATTTTGTAACTTCACCTTCGCTACGCCACATAGTTCCATATTCCTTATCCTCTGGATATCCCAAAGAATAAAGGACATCTCCAACCTCGACATTCATAATTCCTACGGAAGTTTCTATATCTGGAATACTAGCAATATCGCTAACATTTCTACCATCGCTAGATGGATTAACTTCAACAACAGCAACACCGTCTTCAGAAGAAGAATTTCTTACGCTCTTAACTGTGAAATCTACAAACTGTCCATTAACATCTTTAACACGTACAACCGATCCATCACCCTCTTTAAAAGTATCAGCAACCTTATTACTAGTCATGATCTTATTCTGACTTATAGCAACCCCCGATGTATATTTCTTCTCAGCATTTTGATAAATAACAACTGATTGATATTCATTATCTTCAGTGCTTTTTATTTCCCTTCTATTATCTGTCTTTGTCGTAGATGAAATTTGAGTTGTAGTATTATCACTCTTCTTTGTACTTTGATTATTGAAAAATATAATCCCTAAAACCACAACCACTGCTAATATTATCCCAGTAAAGACACTATTCCTATTCATTTTTATTCTCCTGTAATTCATTAAAATTTTTATTAACATTATTATAACACTTTTATTAACAAAAATAAACACATCTTACTTAAACAATACTATATCTCAATAACTTTCAAACAACTATTACTACAAAATCACAAATTTACAAAATATAAAAAAGAGCCCCAAAAAAACTTCGAAGCTCTCATTAAATAAATCACTATATATTATTCATAACAAAATCATATAAATCATCAGTTAACAAAAATCCATAAGTGATAATTTTATCATCCTCGACTTCGCCACCTTCTGCATTAGCTAATCCAATAATCTTACCATCACTATTCAACAAAGGACTTCCTGAATTTCCTCCAACTATATATGCGTCATAAATAACAAAATTTTCACCAAGTCTTGTAATCTTACCTTCAGTATACCACATAGTTCCATATTCCTCATCTCCAGGATATCCTACGTTGTAAACCCTATCTCCTACTTTAACGTTTTTTATTTCTTCCCTTGTAGCAAACTCCAAAAGTTCAATACCATCACTAAGATTTCTTCCATCTGCCGTTGGATTAACTTCAACTATCGATAAATCTACTTCATCTGGAGCATGCAAAACAGACTTAACTTCAAAATCTACAAATTCTCCATTCTTATCTCTCAAACGAATAGTCGCCCTGCCGTCCACATCAAATGTATTAGCAACATGCATATTGGTCAATAATTTATTTTGACTCACAATAAATCCCGTTGCTGCACCTGAATTAACAGATTGATACAGAGGAATTGACTGATATTCACTATTACCTACATCTTTAATCTCCTGTCTTCCATTCTTCTTCGTAGTCGATATAGTGCCAGTACCGTCATCTTGCTGTTCTTTAATAAATCTATATAAATCACTAATCATCATAATTCCATGTACATCATTTTTATCAACATCATTCCCACTAACTATAGCAATAACCTTCCCATCTTTATTAAAAATAGGACTTCCTAAAGATAGCTTTAAATATCCACTTGAAACATTTAAGGTAATATCATATTCAGAAATC